>CAYNDN010000106.1:0-3368 GCA_964395075.1 uncultured Lentimicrobiaceae bacterium
ACAGTCCAAACTTAATGTATTCCGCTAATAGGAAAAACCCCCTTTTTGAGAGACTTAACTATTCAAATCGAGTAGCCATTCCCAACATGGCAGGATTTTGATAGTTTTTCCATTGATCGAGACTTCTTCTTTATGATCATGAGTGATCAAAATTGAAGATTTTGATTTGATTTCGTCCATGGCTTTCACCAAAGATTTTATTTCCCGATCGAAAGTTTGTTTAGCATTAATATCATAAGAAACCTGGTAAAGCATTGGTTGTTTTTGGTCGGGTATAAAAAAATCTACCTCTAAACCATTGGATGTTTTATAATAATACACCTCATTTTCTGGATGATAAAGATTGTTAAACACCAAATTCTCAAGGTGTTTTGAGAAGTCTGATGAAATTGAAAGATGTGTGATGAATGAATTATCTGTGAAATATGCTTTTTTTTCACCCTCTCTTTTGAGCAATGATTTCCGGTATAAGCCAATATCATTTATCAGGTATGGCTTAGGTAGTAAATGATAATAATCACTAACTGTTTGCCTGTTTGTCGAGAATATGGGGTTTATTTTATTTGCGAGGTTTGATAAAGAAAATCTTTTCCCGATGCTTTCGTGTAGCTTTTGTATGATTAACTTCATTAAAACTTCATTCCGGTTATTTTTTGAAATCAGGTCTTTATAAAACAGCAGGTTATAAATTGTTTTGATCATGATTTTTTCATTGTTATTTTTCGCTAAAATAACTTCCGGAAAGCCTCCAAAATGTAAATATTCAGAAAATGCAGACTTCAGCAAACCTTTTTTAGTTAATCGGTCTTTGTTTGAATAGCTGATTTCCTTCAAATTTAGAAACTCATGGAATGAAAAGGGCTGCACATAGATTTCAATACCTCTGCCTGAAATGTAGGTAGAGATATCCCGACTAAGTAAATTAGCATTACTTCCTGAAAGAAAGATTTTATATCCTTTTGCGAAAAGCCTTTTTACGTAAAGATGCCAGTTTGGAAGTCCCTGTATTTCATCAAAAAACAATACCGGTTTGATTTCAGGATAAATTTCATGATAGCTCTCTATAATCACATCATAATCCTGATAGCTTGATAAAAACAGCAGGCGTTCATCTTCAAAATCTAAAAAAAGAACATGTTCTATGGGATGTTTCTGAGCTTCCAGATAAAGCAGGCTGGTTTTTCCGGAACGACGGATTCCGGTAAACACAATCATGTTATCTACATCAGGGATATCAATATCTCGTTCAATCAATTTTTGAGTTTTGATAAACTCTTGATTATCAATTATTATTTTATTAAGTAAGTCCATTTGTCAATTCAATTTTGACAAAAATAATAATATTTGTCAATTTCGGATTGACAAAAATGGGTAAAATTGTCAAGTTTTGTTTGACAAATTCAACCAATCGTTGAAGATTTAGCTCATCTTCCTAAAATCGGGCTTGTAGTGGCTACCAATTTTATTTTACACTTGGTCTTATAATAAAACGGTAAATCTCTTTTTGGGTAGCAACTACCTGTCCAATAAACAGAGGGCTTCCGAGCTTTTTCAGGAAGTTGAGTTAGCTATAGAACTAGTCTTAATAAATAGAATTTTTTTGATACCCCGCCATAAATGACGGGGCTATTGAATTTCTTTTTTTAAGAAAGTAATCATTGATATTTGTGAATTAACCAGGCTAAAAACCACCGATAAAGCCAACCAGATTATCGTCTTTTTCCAATCCAAGTTTTTTGCGAAGCCTGTAACGTTTTGTGGTAACCGATTCCGGACTGATATTGAGCATCTGTGCAATTTCCTTTGTAGAAAGGTTCATGCGGAGGTAGGCACAAAGCTTCAGTTCATTTTGGGTAATGTTGGGGAATTTCTGCAACAATCTTTCAAAAAAGCCTTTGTGCACCGACTCAAAATGCAGCTTGAACTGTTCCCATTGTTCATCCAGATCGGTGTTGTGGTCCACCTCGCTGATAAGCTTTTTGAGGCTTTTAGATTTGTTGAAATCTTCCTTTTTCAGCCATTCTGTTGCCATTTTTCTGATATTTCCCAAAACCTCGTTCTTATTCAGAATGTGCACGGTGGATGTGGAGAGTTCCCTGTTTTTCTGTTGTAGTTTTTCTGTTTGTAGTTTGTTGATCTGCTCTTCAGCAAAAAGCACATCCTGGAGGTGTTGGTTCTCCTTTTCTTTTTTTTCCATTTCAAGCTTATGCAAAAGACTTTCTTTATCGTGGAGTTTTCTGTTTTGGATCAGCGACTTGCGCTTCATCGAAAAAAGGATGATAAACGAAAATGCCAGCAGCAGTGCAGCTGATCCCGAAATGATAAAAATGGTTTTTTGCTTTTTTTGAATTTGTGTTTCCTGGCGGAGCAACTCATTCTCTTTTTCTTTCTTTTCTGTTTCGTATCTGGCTTCAAATTCAGCAAGCTGTATATGTTTTTCCTCGTTAAAAATGGAGTCTTTAATGGATGAAAAGCGCATGTAAAAACCCAATGCCTTTTCGTGGGCTCCCATAGCCTGGTGGCACTTCGAAATATTGTTTAGTGCCCGCATTTCCTCCGAGCGGATTTGGTGCTTGTGAGCCAGCAAAACAACATCGTTTAAATAATCCAGTGCCTCATGATATTTCCCCTGCTCCATCATCAGGCTGCCGAGGTGGTTCATGGTAATCACTTTGGAATGGGTGTTGTTGGTTTTGTCGAATATCTGTAAAGCTTCTGTGAGGTTTTGGAACGATTTATCGTAGCTCCCTAATTTTAAGTAAATCAAACCCATGTGGCTATACCTTATACCCGTTTTTGCAATGTTACCTAATTTGATGTCCAGCCCAAGGGCTTGGGTAACATATTCGAGTGCTTTATCCAAATCCCCTTTCGATTCGTAGGCCTGGCCAATATTACTGAGCCTTATGGCCTGCATGTTTTCATTTTCGGCAACAATGGCCATTTCCAGCGATTCATTGTAATATTCAAGGGCTTTGTCAAACTTTTTCCAAACCAGATAAACTTTGCCGATATTGTTCAGGTCGGAAGATATATCTGCAATGGAGTTCCGTTGCCGGTCGAGTTGAAGGGTCTGATCAAAATAGTTGATCGCTTCCGGGTAATTCCCTTTCGAAAATGCCGTCAGTCCGAGGTTATTGAGGTTTGAAGCTATTTCTGTGGAGTCCATTCTGGTTCTGGAAATTTCCAAAGATATCAGGTAATATTCATCGGCTTTATCATACAGGGCCATTTTCATGTAGCAATAGCCCACGTCGCCCACGCGGTTCTGGTAGCCTGCTGAGTTTCTGCCGTTGTGTTCAAGTTCGGTTTCTGCGGAAGCCAGGTACCAGTCGATGGCGGTGAGGTAATCGGTTTTGTAATAATAT
>CAYNDN010000106.1:3378-11031 GCA_964395075.1 uncultured Lentimicrobiaceae bacterium
TTTTGGGCCAGTGCCTTGCTCTCCGGCAGATCAAATTTTTCAGCCAGCTCAACAGCTGTAGATGAAACAAGAATACAACTGTCAAGGTCGCGGTTCAACAGGTTTTCTGCATAGGCCGTCAATGCTATTGCTTTTTCCGGTGTATCAGAAGACTTGATACCAGGAGTTTGTGAAAAAACATGAATCGAAAACAGGAAGGAAAAAGTTAATAGTAAAAATGCTGTAATGATCAATCTAATAAATTGCCTCTGCAACATCCGGATTTGCCCCATCATTCTTTTATATTTTTCATACAAAAGTAGCGAAAACTCTTTTTAGCAAATAACAACTTCAGACACAATAAATAAAATTTACCTTTGGAGATACAAATCAAATAAACTCAAAAATGAAAAAGAAATTTACCTTAATATCTCCGGCATATTTAGTTTTTAATTTATCAGGCAATATTGAAGCTGATATAATTTCAAATTTTTAAAGTATGTTACGAAAAATTCTGGTTTACAACATCATGGAGTTTCCTGAAAAAATCAGGTTATTCAATGATGGCATCAAGGAAGTTGCGGATGAATTGAAATTGGATACGGATTATTACATTTTTGGAGAAACAAGCAAACTATCGGATATTGATCAATATTCCCACATTATCATTTCCGGATCAGAAGCCTCGGCCATGGATGAATCACCCTGGACAAACGAACTCACAGATTTGATCCTCAATTTTGTGGATGCCGGAAAAAAGATACTGGCCATTTGCTACGGACACCAGTTCCTGGTGCGGGTGCTGCTCGGGAAAGATCATGTGTTTAAACTACCTGTTCCGGAATACGGCTATTCAAAAATCAATCTGAAACCAAACAAACTCTTCCGCGGAATTTCAGACCCTGTTGTGCTTGAGCTGCACTATGATGCAGTTAGAGACCTTTCTGATGATTTTGAGATCATCGCTAAAAACGAAAAGTCCATTCAGGCATATCAATACAAGGGCATGGACGTTTTTGGGGTACAGTTTCATCCGGAATTTAACCGGATAGCAGCCCAATATTTTTTTGAGGAAACCCGGAAGTCTGATCCTGATTTCCATGGTTTTTTCAAAGCCGAACACGCTGATGAAATTATGCTTAAACAAAACAGCCTGTTCATTGGTAATTTTCTTTCCATGTGAAGTAACCTGCCGTTACCAAAAAGAGGCCAGCATTTACATAACCTATTTTTGGGATGGCGGGAAATTTTCATCTAAATGCCTTTGGCAGAAAACTGACGCTACCAATGAAATCCTTAACTGGCAAACCTCCGGATTCTTACCAAAAAACTGCTGTTTGCCAAAAACTATTGATTGAAATTCTTTTTTTGAAACAAATGGAAAAATATTAATTTTGTGCTCCCAAACGAAAACGAACGGGATGTAGCGCAGCCCGGTAGCGCGCTTCGTTCGGGACGAAGAGGTCGCGAGTTCGAATCTCGCCATCCCGACAATAAAAAAGGCTGATAGAATAATTCTATCGGCCTTTTTGTTTTTTTATCCTATGCTTTATTTTCAACCTGTGATTTTTGTATTGCTCGTTTGTTCGGGTTCCTCCGAATCTTCAAAATTATTTTCACCATCATTTCTTTGTGTTTCGATAACGCTATCAATGGGTTCGGCATCTGTTCCATCAGGATTTGGATCATCATCAGTTGTTTTTTGAATCTCACCATCATGATGCCCTTTGGTGAAATACTTCCTTTGGAACAGGATCAAAATCAACACACCAACGGTGATGGAGGAATCGGCCAGGTTAAATACAGGGCGGAAAAAAATAAATTCGTTGCCACCCCAAAATGGGAACCATTCCGGGTATGAACCCTGAATAATCGGAAAATAGAACATGTCAACCACCTTTCCGTGGAGGAAGGTGTCATATCCTCCACCCTCCGGAAACAGTGTTGCCAGTGTGTGGTACGACGAATGACTGAAAATCAGGCCATAAAAAGCACTGTCGATGAGATTACCAATAGCGCCGGCAAAAATCAGGGTAATGCTGAATATCAACCCGAAGGGCATCTTTTTCTTAACCAGATCCTGGAGATACCAGCCTATGGCAATAATGGCCACCAGTCTGAAAAGGCTGAGTGCCAGCTTCCCAAACTCTCCACCAAAGGTCAGCCCGAAAGCCATGCCCTCATTTTCGGTAAAATGGATAAAAAACCAGTCGGCTATGTGAAATTCCTGACCCAGTGTCATATTCATTTTGATCCAGAATTTCAGTATCTGGTCTGCGATAAGTATCAGGAAAACTATCAGAAGGGGTTTTTTCAACGCTAATAAAAGTTTTTGGAGGTTAAAGGTTGGTTTACCGAAAGTTCAGGGCACAAACAAACCGTCCTGTTTTCAGGGGTTGATTCCGGGTTTTTGGAAAACAAAATTTAGCTGCGTTGTTTGTTTTGCTGGAGTTTGGCTTCGATACTCAACGTAGCGTGAGGTACACTCCTGAGTCGTTCAGGAGAAATAAGTTTTCCGGTTACGCGACAAATTCCATAAGTGCCGTTTTCAATGCGGATGAGGGCGTTTTCAAGGTTGTTGATAAACTTTTGCTGACGCGCTGCAAGCCTGCTGTTCTCTTCTTTCGACAACACACTGTAACCTTCTTCGAGTACCTTAAAAGTGGGTGAAGTATCGTTGGTATCGTGTTCGTTGTGGTTGGTATAGGCTTCGGTTAGCAACTCAAGATCAGCCCTGGCTTTTTCAAGCTTTTCCATGATGATCTTCTTAAACTCCGCGAGTTCCTCTTTGCCGTATTTTGTCTTTACAGACGCCTGAGCATTATTATTATTGTTGCTTGCCATAATATTGTTGTATTAAATGGTTTTTAAATATTAAAAACAGGACTAAATAGCCCTGATTATGTGAATGCGTGTTTCTAATTCATCCCCCAACTCAACCGGTTCGGCGTTTCCACCGTTAATTTTATCAACCAGTTTGAGGGATTTTGCAAGTGTTTCCGAACAAATATAGTTAAAATTGTTTTGAATTGCCTTAGAAATTTTTTCAGAAGAATTTTCGACCTCAAGCAGGATTTTATCTGTAACTTCATACCCGCTGGATTTCCTCATGGTCTGCACTTTATTTACAAACTCACGTGCTATTCCTTCTTCTACCAGGTCATCTGACAGCGTAATGTCGAGGGCCACAGTCAATGTGCCTTCGTTAGCAACCTGCCACCCGGGAATATCCTCTGTGAGAATCTCAACATCAGTGATCAAAATTTCAATTTTCTCCCCCTCAAGATCAAGCATGTATTTTCCCTGCTCTTCCAGTTCGGCAATCTGCTCCTTTGTGAAATTCATGAGCACCGGAGCCAGCTTTTTCATCATCTTGCCGTATCTTGGACCCAACGCTTTGAAGTTTGCCTTGAGTTTTTTGGAAATAATTCCGCTATCATCCTGCAAAAAATCAAGGTTCTTCACATTTACTTCCGACAAAATCAAATCCTCAACCGCTTCAACCTGCTCACGGAAATGCTCATTCAACACCGGTATCATAATTTTGTTGAGTGGCTGGCGAACTTTAATTTTAACCTTTCTCCTCAGCGAAAGCACCATCGACGAAACTTTTTGAGCCAGTTGCATCTGCTGTTCCAAATCTGTGTCGATCAGACCATCGTTGGCACTTATCATATCAACCGTATGGACTGATGGTGCGTCTTTTCTTCCGGTAACTTCATTTAAGTCAAGGAACATACGTTCAGAGAAAAACGGCGCAATGGGTGAAGAAAGTATGGCGAGGCTTTCCAGACAATAATACAAGGTTTGATAGGCCGAAATTTTATCGGTCGTCATATCGCCTTTCCAGAAACGCCTTCTCGACAAACGCACATACCAGTTGCTGAGTTTATCATCCACAAACTGGGCAATGGCTCTGCCGGCACGTGTGGGCTCATATTCATCAAATGAGTTATCCACCAGCCTGATGAGTGAGTTGAGTTCCGAAATGATCCACCGGTCCAGTTCCGGACGTTCGTTCACGGGAATTTCTTCCTGATCGTACTTGAAATTATCGATGTTGGCATAAAGTGCAAAAAAAGTATATGTGTTATACAGGGTCCCGAAAAACTTGCGCTGCACCTCGCCGATTCCTTCCAGGTCGAACTTCAGATTATCCCAGGGCTGTGCGTTGGTGATCATGTACCAGCGTGTAGCATCCGGGCCATATTTGTTGATGGTTTCAAACGGATCAACCGCATTACCCAATCGCTTGGACATTTTATTGCCCTTTTTATCCAGCACAAGCCCATTGGAAACACAGGTTTTGTAGGAAACAGAATCGAAAGCCAGGGCTGCAATCGCGTGTAGGGTGTAGAACCAACCCCTTGTCTGATCCACGCCTTCAGCAATAAAATCAGCCGGAAAATATTCTCCAAGGTCTTTATTTTCAAACGGATAGTGAAACTGAGCATAAGGCATGGCTCCACTATCAAACCACACATCTATCAGATCAGGTTCGCGGAAGAGTTTCTTGCCACTATCCGAAACCAAAACAATGTTGTCGATATAGGGTCGGTGCAGATCAAACTTATTGTAGTTTTCATCCGACATATCCTCAGGATCGAAATCATCCAATGGATTTTTTTCCATTACTCCGGCTGCAACTGATTTTTCGATTTCAGCCTTCAGTTGGGCTGCCGATCCAATACATATCTGTTCGTTTTTATCTTCTGAAGTCCACACCGGAAGGCCTACTCCCCAATACCTGGAGCGTGAAAGATTCCAGTCAACCAGGTTTTCGAGCCAGTTACCAAAACGGCCAAAACCTGTTGCCTTCGGCTTCCAGTTAATTGTGTTGTTGAGCTCGATCATCCGCTCTTTAAATGCGGTAGTTTTGATAAACCAGGAATCCAACGGATAATATAGTACGGGTTTATCGGTACGCCAGCAGTGCGGATAGTTATGGATATATTTCTCGATTTTGAAGGCTTTGTTTTCCAGCTTCAGCATGACCGAAATATCGATATCCAGAACCGGGCTGTCCTTGGTAGCCGATTTGTCGTATTCGTTTTTTACGTAACGGCCGGCATACTCGCCATAAGTGTCAACATTGACAAACTTCTTTACAAACTCCTCATCCAGTTCTTCAATCCTGAAAAAGCGGCCTTTCAGATCAACCATCGGGCGGCGTTCACCCACTTTATCTATAAGAACCAATGGGGCGATTCCTGAAACTTTGGCTACCCGGTCGTCATCTGCACCAAAAGTAGGCGCGATGTGGACGATTCCGGTGCCATCTTCGGTGGTAACATAATCACCCAAAATGACACGGAACGCATCGCCATCAGGCTTAATCCAGGGAATCAGTTGCTCAAAGCGAATGTTTTCCATCTTTTTCCCGTCAAATTCATCAACTACTTCCCAGGGCACCAACTTATCGCCCTGCTTATAATTTTCAGGCTTCACTTCTTTTGCCTGCGCGTTGAAATAGCTGTTCACCAAATCTTTGGCGAGAACCACCGAAATGGGTTTACCGGAATAGGTGTTGAAAGTGTTAACCTGAACATATTTGATCTTGGGGCCAACGGCCAATGCCGTGTTTGAAGGCAATGTCCAGGGTGTGGTCGTCCATGCCAAAAAGAAAACCTCACGATCATGCTTGAAAAGGAAGGTTGATTCTTCACCTTTAACCACTTTAAACTGAGCAGTGATGGTGGTGTCCTTCACATCGCGGTAGCATCCCGGCTGGTTCAGCTCATGTGTGCTGAGTCCTGTGCCGGCTGCCGGTGAGTATGGTTGGATGGTGTAGCCTTTGTAAAGCAATCCTTTTTCGTACAATCTGGATAGCAGGTACCAAACCGTTTCGATGTATTTATTTTCGAAAGTTATGTACGGGTCATCCAGGTCAACCCAGTAACCCATCTGTCGGGTCAGGTCATCCCATTCTTCCTTGTATTTCATCACCTCCTTGCGGCAGGCATTGTTATAATCATCAACAGAAATTTTAGTGCCGATATCCTCTTTGGTGATTCCCATGGTTTTTTCAACAGCAATTTCGATGGGCAGGCCGTGGGTATCCCAGCCAGCTTTACGTGGCACAAAAAAACCTTTCAGGGTTTTATACCTGCAAAAAATATCCTTGATGGTCCGGGCCATCATGTGGTGAATGCCGGGCTTGCCGTTGGCACTTGGCGGGCCTTCGTAAAACACAAATTTTTCGTGGCCATCGCGGTTTTTTAAGCTGCGATGAAATATATCCTCCCGATTCCAGAAATCACGCACTTCATCAGCGAGTTTCGGGAGATTTAAGTTACTGTATTCTTTATACTTAGAACCCATTTGTTCTTGTTGTTTATTTCCGTTCAAATAAAATGGGTGCAAAAGTAAAAAAATAATTGTGATGCCAGCAGTTCAGCGTGTTATCTTATTATCATAATTTTGCAGAAAACGAGACAATTATGATATCTTTTGAGAATACTGAGATCGCTTTCAAAAGCAAGAGCGACTATGATCTTCGCCGGTCTTATTTATTGTTTAAAACCCTTGCACACAACAGTCTTGTGAGGCTTGGCGGATCGTTCACACAATCGGCCATTAAAATGCATATCCCCGTAAACTGGATTGTAAAACCAACAATCTACAAGCAGTTTGTGGGAGGCGAAACCATCGAAGAGTGTGGCCCTGCAGTCCGCGACCTTGAAAAGTACAATGTGAAAGCCATTCTCGATTACTCCGTGGAGGGTAAGGAATTAGAAGATGATATCAAAGCCGCACTGGCAGAAACGCTGAAATCGATTAAAAATGCCGGTAAAAATCAGAATATTCCTTTCGCCGTTTTTAAACCTACCGCTTTCACCACACCAAATATCTTGGAAAAAGTGAGTGCAGGGAAAAAACTAACGGATGCGGAGGCCGAAGAAGCCGACCGGTTCAGGAACCGCATAGAAACTTTATGCCGGTCAGCACACGAACATGATATTCCAATCCTGATCGATGCTGAAGATTCGTGGTTCCAGAATTTTATTGACGAAGTGGTAAATGCCATGATGGCGAAATTCAATAAGGAGAAAGCCATCGTTTTTAATACTTTCCAAATGTACCGCCACGACCGGCTTGATTTTCTGAAAAAGTCGCACCAGATGGCCGTGGATGGGAATTATTTCCTGGGTGCCAAATTTGTACGTGGTGCCTACATGGAAAAAGAACGCGAAAGAGCCCAGCAGAAAGGCTACCCTTCACCTATACAACCAAACAAAGAAAGCACCGACCGCGATTACAATGCAGCCCTCAAATTCTGTGTTGAACACATCGACAGGATTTCGATTTTTAATGGCACACACAACGAATACAGCTCCCGCTATCTCACAGCGTTGATGAATGAGAAAGGCCTGGCCAAAAATGATCCACGAATCTGGTTTTCGCAATTGTTTGGTATGAGCGATCACATCAGCTTTAATCTGGCACATGCCGGATACAACGTGGCCAAATATCTGCCCTACGGCCCTGTGAAGCATGTAATTCCTTACCTGGTGCGAAGAGCAGAAGAAAACACCTCAGTTAAAGGCCAAACCGGGCGGGAATTGAGTTTGATAACAAAAGAGATCAGCCGGCGGAGAAAAAGTTAGGGTTTAGGTGCTGATCTAACCTGATTAATTCACAAAATTATTGAAATCTTTTGCCACGTCCTTTAGG
>CAYNDN010000107.1:0-10987 GCA_964395075.1 uncultured Lentimicrobiaceae bacterium
ACCATAAAAAACTGATACAAACCGCCCTTTGGCTGGCATACATTACCATTTTCTACAACGTGGCAGAGGGGATCGTCTCGGTATTCTTTGGCGCTTCCGACGAAACACTGGCGCTGCTGGGCTTTGGTGTGGACAGTTTTGTGGAGGTGATTTCCGGAATTGGTATCCTGCACATGCTCTTCCGCATGCGCAAAACCGGCGATGACCCCGCTTCCCGCGATGGCTTCGAACGGACAGCCCTGCGGATCACCGGCTTTAGTTTTTATTTGCTGACTGTTGGACTGGTAGCCGGATCAGTACTTAACATCATGAAAGGATCGGTTCCTGAAACTACCATTCCGGGGATCATCATTTCTTCACTTAGCATTGCCACCATGTGGTTTCTGATGACCTACAAAAAGAAAGTGGGTGAAAAACTAAAATCGGATGCCATCATCGCCGACGC
Source organism: uncultured Lentimicrobiaceae bacterium (assembly GCA_964395075.1). Lineage (GTDB taxonomy): Bacteria > Bacteroidota > Bacteroidia > Bacteroidales > 4484-276 > SABY01. The sequence continues at coordinate 446 of CAYNDN010000107.1, forward strand.
CAACTGCACCAAAACCTGTTTTTACCTCAGCATTGTTTTGCTCGCATCCAGCGGGCTTTACGAACTTTTCAGGATCGGGTATATCGACATTGCCGGATCGCTGGCCATTGCCTGGTTTGCTTTCAGCGAGGGGCGCGAAGCATTTGAGAAAGCCAGAAGCCAGACACTGAGTTGTGGGTGTGGAAATGATCGTTGTGAGAAATGATAGTGCCGGATTATATTATCTTTTTTTTGACGCTACGATGTCCTTCAGACGGTCTGCCATAGGCTCACCTAGCGAAGCGGGCATAATCTCGGGAGAAGGTCAGCGTTAGAAAATTCACCAGTTTAAACAATCTATTTGATCAGGTTTTTGGGTCACAATATTCTCCAATGTTGTATTTTAGCAATTGAAACAAAAACAGCGTATAAGCATGAGAAAACCAGCCATTCCGCAGGAGGTTAAAGACGAAGCCGTAAAAAGAATCGAGCATTTCAACAAAACAGAACTGTCACATTTAAAGGATAAAGTCTGGTACCTGGCAGAATTCAAAGGAAAAAACCTTCACCTCAAAAGAAAAGAATATGAACATATTTCGCCGGTGGCAAGGCTAACCTATACCGGAAATATAAATGAATGGGACTTTGCAATTTTTAAATGGAGTGACGAGGAATATGACCCTGATGAAGACTGGTTTCCGGGGGTTCAACATGTTGATGGTACAATTGAAGGTGCGATGAAAGCGGGCATGGATGCTTATCCGGTGTAATATCCCACAAACGAATGAAAAGGTTTTGTTTTTTTGATTAGCTACCAACCAGGAGCGTTAAGTTTTTTTAAAAGCAAAAAGTAAACCGTTGAGCTGTGGATGCTGAAATGATCACTGTGAAAAGTTAATAATGCAAAAGCTTGCCTAATGCATTTTACTGATTAGAAAAACATTAATTTCATGCATAATCCTTTTCCAGTTGATGTACCTTTTCTATGATTTCTTCGATGGTTTGTTTTAGCTCCGCTCCCACTTTCAGGTATTCATTTGGATAATCTTTCTTCATGAACTGCATAAGCACATAGTAATGGGCCTTGAAGCGGTTTTTAATATCGAAGTTGTTTTCTTTAAAAAGTTTATCCAGAAAATAAAATTGCTTTTTTGCCAGAAGCATTTCCAGGAATAATGCTATACTACTTAAGCTTTCATATATTTCTTTTTTATTAAGAATAAGTCTCGAGATTTTTATTGCTGCGGTAATCTCATCAGTTCTTAAAAGCATCAGGCAATAGGTAAGATAATATAGATATTTTTGATATCTACCAGACACATCTTTTGGCAAATAAAGAGTGTTAGCCTTTTCATCATTTTCTTCAAAATCCGTGCGATTTAGGCTATTTATTGTTTTTGAATTTCCTTTCTCAGCAACGTGCTTCCTATACACCTCAGGTTTTCTTTCACGTACAATTTGTTTTTCAACCTGTTTTAAAATATCAAAGTCTGATTTTGAGAGTTTTTCAATTAATGGACTATTTATTTTTCTAAGATAGTCCCTTGCCTTACCAATCAAATCATGTTGCATGTTGGTTTCAAGCCCTGCTTCCAAAAGTGCTTCCGAAAAATACAATGCATATTTTTCATCCATCATACATGCCTGTGTGCCAAGCCGTGCAATATGCTTTTCCGCTCTATTGGTCAACTGATCTCTGCTGCACCATACCTCCAGAAACTTAACCAGCCACTTAACTTTTTGACGTTCATTGGCCGATCCAAGCCGCATCAAGTACCAAATATTGAAAAACCGTTCACGGATTTGATACAGGTTATTCTTGGTGCTGGTTGGAATTTTATTTATTAAACCATTTACAACCATAAGGTTTAACTGGGACGACACCTTCTTGCTTTCCATTTTTGACTTCCTGGCAATTTCAGCTACGGTAACGGCATCCCAGTTCATGGCGATGATATGTGCAATTTCCTGCTGTTGCGGGGACAAGTCATCCATCCGGTGCTTATACAGCGGTGTAACTTTATCCAGTAAAATTTCCAGATCTTTTATCGAATTGCCGCTTTCTTCGTCGCTAAAGATTTCGAATAACAAAATAATTGTTCTTGGCACACCACCGCTTATTCTCCGGATTGCTTCGATTCGCTCCGGCTGATTTTCAATTATTTCTTTGATGTCACCCTTTTTATATTTTTCATCAAGCGTAAGTAACAATTTTCGGGACTCTTCTCTGGTGAGAGATTTCAAGTCAACGACTTTAAAGAATTCGTAGAAGGGCTTCAAGTAATCATTTAAAGATTCCAAAACATATGCAGAGGCACCGATGATTCTGATATTGTTATCTGTAATTAGAATCTCCCGGAGTTTTTGCTGTTCTCTTTTGGGAAACTTAACAAACAGTAACCCAATATTATCAACCAATAAAGTAACCTTCTTCCTGCTTTTTTTGATTTGCCCGGAAATCAGTTGGTAAATATCTTCCTCGTATTGTTTGTCGCTTTTAAATTCAATCTTTTCGATAGCGTCATTCAAACCGGCAAACTGAACACTTTCTTTTTCTAAATAAATAGCCAACTCTTCCCACAGCTTAAACAAGGTTCTGACATTGTACTGTTCTTCGCTGAATATCACAGGAATCATCCACTCCTTTAATCCGGCATCCCTTTTTATTTCATAATACAGCCTGAGTAGCAATGTGGTTTTCCCGGAGCCTCTTTGACCCTGGATAATAAAGTGTTGTGGGGGATGTTTCATCTTGTCCCTTTTAATCTCTGCTAATAAATCGGAGAACTGTTTTGTTCTGATTACAAAACTCTCGATAATCTCATCTGCAGAAAGGTTAGCCGGATTATAAACATGAGAAAGTTCCATTATATCTGATTTTAGAAGTTCACATTGCTTTTCCACCAAATTCTTAAAAGTGGAGAATTGTACAGGTATTGTTTAGGGTTCTCGTTATTGTTGATATATCCGTCATGCTTTAGTGCATTGATTATTTCCCTGAAATCTTCTTCAATTCCATGCTTGGTAGCTAAATCCAAAATTTCATGTGATGTAATTACATCGTTATCAGATGTAATATTCAGGACTTCCTTGGCAAATTTGAAATCATTTCCTTTATATGCTTTTCTCAATCGGGTGTACCAATGCTCAAAGTAAACCCTCTTCTGTATTGCCTGGCCTACTGCCCAATCTATATCTTTCTTATCTAGTTGTTCCTTTTCAAAGTCTTCATTTTTGTCCAGTTCATCCAAAATAATCTGAATATAAAAAGGCACCAACCATTTTAATCTTTCAATTAAATAATCCTTCATGGTCTTATCCAGGAACCAGTCGGTATCTGAAGTAAGCTTATCAATTAATCCGTGGGCTTCTTCGGAAGTAAAAGGAGGGATATTAAAGGGATACAAATCATTGATAGAATTAACCAGGTTAATCTTGCTCACAATATTTTCTATACCCATTGAGCCCGCATAAACAAACAAAATCTTTTTGCTAAGGGCGGTCTGCTGGCGAATTTCTCTGTTTTGTTCCAGAAATTTCTTACCATTCTCTACACCCTCATCTTCAATAATATTTTCTACGGTTTGAGCAAATTCATCAACAATAAAAATAATCTTTGTATCATCAAGTGCAAGTTGATTGATAACTTTTTGAATCTCATTATAGTAGTCGATTTGATTATCGTCAATTGTCAAACCTTCTAAAGTAATGGAAGTGATTTTCTTGGATTTTATTAATTCATTAAGCTGAGTTTTTATTTTGCGTGTTCCATTAAGCAGTTGCACCAGTTCCTTAAAAATCTTCCTAAAATACTCGTTTGCATTATTTACCGATTCAGTGATAATGTAAACAGGTTCAAAATTAGCAATGGGATTATCCTGCATATATTTTAGCACAGAAGTTTTACCTACTCTTCTTGGGGCTGTAATTAATATATGATGACCGTTTTTTAGCTTCCCCCAAAGATTATCTACCAATTCATCTCGACGATAAAAGTTATCGCCTGTGGCTGCTTGTCCGATAATTGTGTTTATTGCCATATTTTTATTTTTAGAATTGATAGCAAAAATAGTTAACAAAATATTTTTTGTCAAGCATTTTAACAAATTTTTTTTTGTTAACTACAAAAAGCCACTGATTAAAGCACATGTGGAGGTTTAAATGAAAAATCGATGATATAACTTCTTTTGATACCTGATCAAAATTTATTTTCCCAACACATTTTTTGCCCCATTCTTCAGCCATTTCTCAAAAGAAAAGCCATAAAAGCCGGAATTCAACCGCTGTCGCGACAGCCATTTAAAAGGTCTCAAAGTCTTTCGTTGGGTTTGCGAAAGGCGTAAATAAAACTTCACATTTTCGGCAAGGCGAAAGCGGTCGTTACTCATCCAGGGACTTACCGAATGCATGTAATCAAAATCAGCCCATTCATCTAAATTTTCAGGGAGTTTGTAACCTTGAGCAACAGCTTTATTGGTGATATCTGAGCCGGGGTAGGGTTTGAAATAAAAAATGGGAATATCGAAATGATCAGACATTTGGCCCAGCCGGATGGCAAAAGAAAGACTTGCCCTGAAAGCTTCTTCCGTTTCTCCGGGAAAACCCACAATCACAGGAAACTGTGTGCCTATTTTATGTTTCAGACATTTTTGGGCGGTGGCCAGAACCTGATCAATTTTTATATCCTTTTTCAGCCAGTCCATCATCTCCTGAGTTCCGGACTCCACGCCTACCAAAACCCGCCTCAAGCCTGACTTTTCCAGGACTGCAAATTCTTCGTCCGTAAGCCTGTCGCCCTGGTCGGCACGCATTGTGGCAGCCCATTGTACTTCAATATTACGGCTGATCAATTCATTCGCAAAATCCAACACACGTTCCCGGTAGGTGAAAAAAGTTTCATCCTGAAAATTCAGGTCGTCAAAATTGTATTTATGGTATAGCTTTTCAATCTCGTCCGCCATCCGTTCGGGGCTTATGGCTGAAAATTTGCGTTTAAACACGAATGGATCAGCACAAAAAGCACAGCGGTAAAAACATCCCACCGAAGAGACATAATCCAGTTGACGCTTACCCTTTTTGGCAAAATAATATTCAACATCAATGAGGCTGTAATCCAATGGTGGTAATGTGTTGATATCAATCATCACCCCGGCTTTATTGCTTATGATCTTCCCATTATTGTTGCGCCATGTGATTCCCGGAATCTCATCAAAACCAGAATTTAACATCCTTGCCCGGGCAACAGCACTGAAAGAAATTTCTCCCTGACCCTGTATAGTTATATCAACCGAAGGTTCTTCCATCAAAGGATCGACCGGAAAGAGGGAGCAATGCCATCCACCCCATACAGTCAGGATTTCAGGAACAGCTTTTTTAACCTTTCGGGTAATTTCCAGCGCATCGCAGATACCAGAACCGGTAAGAATAGAAACGCCAAAACAGATTGTACCATCAAGGTTTTCAAGCACTTTCCGGTGGGGATTTTTTTCAACCCGGGCATCGATAATCATCACTTCAAATTTTTCCCTGTCGAGATACGACCCGATCGACATCAGCCCCAGCGGCATGGTAAAGGATACCGGAAGCGGATTATAAAGAAGGATTTTATGCTTGTTCTTTTCTATCAATATTTTGAAATCAAGGATTTAATATTCAATGAAAAACAAAAAGCAAGCCTGATCAAGACTTGCTTTCGTTACTTTGTATGTGTCCATGCTGTCGTTTAAACAGCCATCATATCTTTTTCCTTGGCTTCACTGATTTCATCCACCTTTTTGATGAATTTGTCCGTGAGCTTTTGAATTTCATCTTCAAGACGCTTTACCTCATCTTCGGGTGTACCGTCATTTTTGAGCGTTTTGGCCTCATCGTTGGCACTGCGGCGGATATTGCGGATACCTACTTTTGTGTTTTCCGCTTCGCTTTTGGCCTGCTTCACCATGTCGCGGCGCCGCTCTTCGGTAAGTGCCGGTACCTGAATACGAAGCACTTCACCATCGTTTCGGGGGTTAAAACCCAGGTTGGCAGCCTGAATGGCTTTTTCCATTACAGGCAGCATATTTTTATCAAAAGCCTGCACCACGATCTGCCGGGCATCCGGTGTGTTGATATTTGCCGCCTGGTTCAGTGGCGTCATCACTCCGTAATAATCGATTTTTACATCTTCCAGCATATCAGGCGATGCCTTGCCAGTCCTGATTTTCTGGAATTCGCGCTCAAGGTGGGTAATGGCGTTTCGCATCCCTTCCCGGGCTTCATCTAAAACAAATTGGCTTTCTTCAGTCATTGTTGTTTCATTTTGTATTTCAACATGCAAATATAAAATATTGCAATTAAAGGTAAGCCAGCGGACGAAAATTTTTTGGATTTAGTCAGCGGGTGGCTAATCAAAATCGGAATTGTCAGTCAACCTGTATGATAGTCAGTGGGCGACTAATGGCAACCGGGCTAATCAGACACCCGCTAACTGGCTAACAAACTGTGGTTCCTTTGCCCTCTCCCATCACTTCTTTCATCAGATTGCCGGGTGTATTCATATCAAATACGAGGATTGGCAGGTTATTTTCTTTACATAAAGTGAAAGCTGTCAGGTCCATAATTTTGAGCTTTTTCTCGTACGCCTCATCAAACGAAAGTGTGTCGTATTTGGTGGCTGTGGGATCTTTCTCCGGATCGGCTGTGTAGATGCCATCCACACGAGTACCCTTCATTATCACGTCGGCTTTCATTTCAACTGCGCGCAATGCTGAAGCTGAGTCGGTTGTAAAGAACGGGTTTCCGGTTCCACCGGAAATGAGCACAACCCTGCCCTCTTCCATATATTCAACCACGCGCTTACCGCTGGTTTCTTCCACAATGGGATCGATGGCCAGGCCACCCAATAATTTTGTTTTCACACCCAAATCTTCCAGTGCGCCCTGCAACGCCATGCTGTTGATCACAGTGGCGAGCATGCCCATATAATCGCCCTGCACGCGGTCCATACCTTTGCTGGCACCCTGCAGTCCGCGAAAAATATTTCCACCACCAATTACAATTGCCATTTGAACACCGGTTTCTGCTACCGCTTTCACATCCTCGGCGTACTCACTCAAACGAACCGGATCAATTCCGAACTGCTGGCTACCCATCAGAGCTTCGCCACTAAGCTTTAATAAAATTCTTTTATACTTCATCTTTATTATGTTTTGATTTTAATCGACAATATCATTACAAAGATGAGAAAAATCAGCGAGTATGGTAATCGAGCAAATTTGTGGGATAATTGCTGAATGATTGCTAAAGTTAGACATCTACAAGGTGATCATCTTATCCTAACCACATTATTTTAAATCACAACCTTAAATTTCTGTTTAGAAATTATAGCCCAGTTTAAAGTATCCATTCACCTCATTGGTATGATCGGAAGTCATAACCGAAACCTCTATGGGCCCAAGCGGTGTGCTCACGCCAAGTGTCAGACCATAGCCGTTAATCATTCTGTGCTCTGTGAAGATATCGTCAAGATAGGCAGAATGAAAACCTACGTTCCACATGGGGATGGCGTAAAGATTCCTGTAAAATTCCCACTGAAGATCAACCCGTCCGATGAGCGCATTAAAATCAGTTAGTTGCATAAATTCAAGACCAACGAAAGGGAATACGCCGTTTAAATCTCCCTCGCGAAGCCCTCCCAAATACATTTGGTATTGTGGCAACACAGCATCTCCACGCGACAAAATACTTCCAAAGTAAGCCCGTGGAATCAGCGTAAGCTTTGGATGCAAATTAAAAGCACCCATATACTTTGCCGACAAAAATGCTGTAGGCGAAACCGGATTGTTCAACGAATCTTCTACATCGGTAACAAGCTTAAATCTGGAAACAAACCTGAATCCACGTTTTGGGTAAGTCTTGCGGTCCAGATTATCCATGGTAACAGCACCCAAAATGTTGGTGTTGTATTCGTAAAAACTTTCAAAATCCACCAGGAAAACATCCGGGCTAATGCTGGAATACTCCATCTGAACCCCTCCCTGGATTGCTGTAAAATCGGCAATATTGGATTGCGTATAAACCGTAAACAACGCATTTGAAAAATCAAAACTACCAACCCGGTCATCGCCTTCATAAGTATAAGCCCTAAAATTTTCGACTTCCAGTTGTACCCCAAATCCGGGCTTCCAACCCCGGTCGAAAAGATAATTGGCTCTGAAAGCATTATTATCGCCCAATGCCAGGTCGAATAGCAGCCGGCCATTACTTAGCAAAACATTTCTAAAGGTGAGGTTCAGCAAAAAGGACGCCTTAAAATCGGAATCATAGTTCAGTCCCACTTTAAATTCGCCACCCACCTTTTCTTTCAGGTTTATGGCAAAACGAAAGCCGCCTCTTTCCAGCGGATCAAAACGGTAACGGATATGTTCAAAGTTTTGGGTACCATAAAGTTTAGTAATGGCATTAAAGATTTTCTCAAACGAGTGATACTCCACCACATCAAGCTGGAGCACACTTTTTATTAAATTGGAACCCACCTTTTGATTGCCTTCAATTACGATATCATTGATCAGGATGCTATCCATTCGTTGGGCTTCAAGCCGGTATTTCACGTCAGTCTTCGGTTCTATTCCAAGCGAATCCAACAGCATAAGAACATCAGGCAACATTTTTTCGGCGGCTGCCTTACCTCTTGCTATCAACGAATCGGCATGGTTGAAACTGGAAACGGCATACCCTTTCAAATCCGGACGGATAAGCACATTTGTAATCTCCAGGTTTTTCTCATGTAGCGGTTTGCGAAGAAAAGAAGTGGACTGATCCAGAATTTTAACAATCGAATTCAGTTCCTCTTTGGTTTTCAGCGGATCACTCACATCCACACCAATAATATAATCGGCACCCATTTTTTTCACTTCTTCCACCGGATAGTTATTCACCAGGCCACCATCAACCAATAATTTACCATCAATTTCGATGGGAGAAAAAACCGTAGGAATTGCCATGGTTGCGCGTAATGCGTCAGGCAGGTAACCTTCCTTGAGTGCTACATATTCGCCGGTTTCAATATCGGCAGCAACACACAAAAACGGAATCTCCAAGTTCTGAAAATCCCGGATTGTATAACCGGGGCTGGCATAATAGGAGAGTAAATCATAAACCGATTGCCCGGCAACAAGTCCTTTAGGCAACGATATCTTCCGCTCCCTGAAAGGCAAGGAGAAAAAATATTTTCCCGCTTCTTCTTTCTCAGCCATCGACAAACTCCTGCGCGAAAGCACATCAGCAAGCAGCTCATCCCAATTCTGCTCCATCACCATCTTTTCAAGCGAATCGGGATGATATCCGGCAGAAAAAAGGCCACCCATTATACCACCCATGCTTGTTCCACCCACAAAATCGATGGGTACGCCAGCATCTACCAAAACCTGCAAAGCACCAATATGCGCAAAGCCTTTGGCACCGCCGCCACTGAGCACCAATCCGATTTTGGGCCTGTCTTCATCCCTTTGGGCAAAAGCGAATGAACAGCACAACATCTGAAACAAAAAGCAAAAGATGATTATTAAAAATCGACTCATCGCAGCGGGTTTTTGGTGATCCAAATGTATATCAAAATCCCAATAATTGATTAATTCGATCTTAAATTATACATTTACAAAAATTTTAACATACTAATTTATGCAGGGAAATCAAGCCCTTGCAAGGGCAATAATTGAAGCAAAAACGGACGTCGTGACCTGTGTTCCCGGATTTGGAGGAACTCAGATTTATGAAGCCTATGCAAGCCTTCAGCAGACTGAACCCATTTTCTCGTTTCATGAGGAGGTGGCTTTTGCCTCTGCTTTTGGCGCAGCTATTTGTGGAAAAACATCAGTGATGCTAACCAAAGTTCATGGACTTGCCAAGGCTGGAAATGCAGTTACCGACAGTTTATACATGTCGATGGATGGCACCATGCTGGTGTTGGTTTTTGAAGATAAAACCGGCCATCACTCCGACAACATTATGCCTGCCGAACCACTGGTAAAAGGTTTGCAAATGCCCTATCTGAAAGCCAATCACAATAATGCCGTATCAATAATCAATGAAGCGTGGAAACAATCCGAAAGCATCAAAAATCCTATTGCCGTAATTTTTGATGCAGAAATAGTGGATCAGGAAATCGAATTTACCAATAACATTTTTATTCCCGGGAAAAAAGAGTACAAACACGATCTTCCAGCCCTTTTGCAGGTACCCATTTTTGCCGGATATCAAAATAAAGTAAAAGAAACAAGGCTGGCAGGCAAAGATATTTCTACACTTACAAAACCTGCAATACCCAAATTCCCCGATGATTTACCACCGGTTTATGCTAGCTATATGCAGCCTTATGCTACTTTGATGGAAGTTTATAAAATGTACAGGGGAAGCGTAGTTTTTGGTGATACTGGAATCTCCACCCTGTTTGCTTTCCCGCCATACAATTGTGTGGATGTATGCGCTTACATGGGCGGAAGTGTTGCCATGGCCTTAGGTGCTGCAAGATCAGGCATCGAAAATGTGTGGGCGATTACCGGAGATTTTTCATTTATTTCAGCCGGA
>CAYNDN010000108.1:0-1355 GCA_964395075.1 uncultured Lentimicrobiaceae bacterium
GGGAATTTTCTCGCCGTTAAAGATGGCGATGTTACACAGGCGCTTTTTAACCCATCGGTAATCTCTCCCGAAATGGACAATAAACTCGCCCTGAGTTTTGTGGATTACTACACAGATATCAATTATGGCCATGCAACCTATGCCAGAAGTTTCAACAAGGTAGGAACTTACACAGCAACCATGCAATACCTGAACTATGGTGAATTTACCTATACCGATGAAAACGAACAAACTTTAGGTACTTTTACAGCCAACGACCTGGCCTTGAGCCTCGGATGGGGCAGGCAACTGGATTCATTATTTTCAATCGGAGCTAACCTTAAAATGATCTATTCAGGTCTCGAAGACTACCAATCATACGGAGTGGCTGTTGACATTGCCGGATCATACCACAATTCAAAGAAAAATCTCACCGTTTCGCTTGTAGCTAGAAATATCGGTTCGCAACTTAAGCCCTATCGTTCAGGAAATTTTGAACCGTTACCTTTCGAAATTAATCTCGGCCTCTCCCAAAAATTGAAACACCTCCCATTCAGGTATTCAATTTTAATTACTAATCTTCATAAATGGGACTTAACTTACGATGATCCCACCGATCCTGACCAGCAGGATGATTCGAATACAAGTGAAATTCAGGAATTTGCCGACAAAGCCATGCGGCACATTGTGATTGGTGGTGAGTTTGTGCCCAGCAAATTTTTCTCCATCAGATTTGGATACAATTATCAACGCCGACAAGAATTGGGTGTTTATAGCAAAATGGGTACAGTTGGTTTTTCCTGGGGTCTGGCAATCAAAGTTTCGAAATTCCAGATTGAATATTCCAGAGCCACCTATCACCTCAACGGCTCTCCAAACTACATTACCATTCGCACAAATCTCTCAGATTTTGGGAGAAGGAACTAAGAAAGGGCGAGTTATTGGTTATCCGTTAATCGTTATTTGTTTAGTTATCAAAAAAAGATTTTTGGGGTTTCTGGATGTTAATTCGATAACCACTTTCTAACTTATGCAGATAAACCTTTTAAGGTCTCTAACTTTTATCCTGATCATTGGAAATTGTACATTTTCCTATTCACAAGAAAATACCTGGGACTTTTACAATTTTGCTGTAGAACGAACAGACAATGGTAACTATGATGAAGCGATAGAATATTATTCCCGGGCTATTTAGCTGAACCGTTTGTTCCATGAAGCCTATTTTAGCAGAGGGTACACCTATTACTTAAAAGGTGATTTCGAGAATGCTATTAATGATTATGACCAGGCTATTAAGCTGCAGCCACAAAAACTCTATTACTATCAACGAGGTTGGACAAATCTTAAAAATGGATATGGAATTGTGGCAATTCAGG
>CAYNDN010000108.1:1365-10945 GCA_964395075.1 uncultured Lentimicrobiaceae bacterium
GACTTTACCAATGCGATAAATTTGGATCCTGATTATGCTGATGCAATCCTGCAGCGAGGTAGGTTATTCAATGTTAATAATAGAAAAGAGTTAGCAATTAATGATTACAAAAAAGCGCTAAGTTTAGAAGTTAATGAGCCAACGCTTTATTACGAGATTGGAAGGCTTTATGGTTCACTAAATATATCTGACAGCGCACTTGTGTACTATTCTGCATCGCTAAAATTTGATAAACCAAGTATTTCAGCTTACAAGGAAGTAGCTGTATTACTTGAAAATTCAAACCAATTTGAAAAAGCAATTGATGTTTATAGTCAGGGTATTGCAGAATTCCCTAACTATGATATTTTTTATTTTCAAAGGGGCATGCTAAAGCTTAAATCAAAATACACAAAAAGTGAAGCCTGCTCTGACCTAAAGAAAGCGTCTGATCTCGGTCATAATCTTGCTGGAAATATGTATCAAAACTTTTACGCTGAATAACAACGAAGATCTATAAAACAAGGGCAGCCAAATAACGATTAACAAACAACAACCAACGAATTACCATCCTTCCTGCTTAACAATTTTTAATACCTCTTCCAAAACCGACACCCTGCTATTGCTTACTTTTGCAGCTAAAACCGTTCTAAATAGTATAAAATATGCCGCATTATCATACACTTGGTAAAATTCCCCACAAACGTCATACACAATTTAGAAAACCCGATGGAAGCCTGTACTCTGAGCAGTTGGTTTCCACTGAAGGATTTTCTGACATTTATTCATTGGTCTATCATACCTGGGAGCCAACACGTGTAATAAAAATTGATCAGGAATATAATGTGGCTCCAAAAGTGGCCATTGAGCAAAATATGCAGCACCGAAGCTTTCAAGGGTTTCATGTTGACCCGGAGGATGATTATCTGGAAAGCCGGAAATATGTACTTGTAAATAACGATGTTTATATCAGCCTTGCTGCACCCAGAAAATCGATGACAGACTATTTCTTCAAGAATTCCGGTGCCCATGAGATGATTTTTGTGCACAAAGGTGAAGGAACTTTCAAGTCGATGTATGGGCAGATCAGGTTCAGCTATGGCGATCATATTATTATACCCCGAGGCATAATTTATCAGCTTGAATTTGATGATGAAGATAACCGGCTGTTTATTGTTGAATCATTCACACCCATGTATTTTCCAAAACGCTACATGAACAGGGTAGGGCAGTTGCTCGAACATTCGCCGTTTTGTGAACGCGATATCCGGAAACCACAAAATCTGGAAACATTTGATGAAAAAGGTGATTTCCTGATCAAAATTAAACGCGACGACCATATCTGGCCATATCATTACGAAACACATCCTTTTGATCTGATTGGCTGGGACGGATATTTGTACCCCTACGCATTTTCAATTCACGATTTTGAGCCTATCACTGGCCGGGTGCACCAGCCACCACCAGTTCATCAAACTTTTGAAACACCAACATTTGTGGTTTGTGCCTTTGTGCCACGGCTTTACGATTACCATCCTGAGGCTATTCCGGCTCCCTATAATCACAGCAACGTAGATTCTGACGAAGTGCTTTACTATGTTGATGGTGAGTTTATGAGCCGAAAGCATGTAGAAAAAGGCATGATAACCCTGCATCCTACCGGAATTGTTCACGGCCCGCATCCCGGAGCTGTTGAAAAAAGCATCGGGAAAAAGGAAACTCCCGAACTGGCCGTAATGGTAGATACATTTAAGCCGCTTAAAATTACGGAAGACGCTTTGAAAATTGAAGATAAAGATTATTATAAATCCTGGGTTCAATAGAAAACACCAGGCAAATTCATTAGCCAAATTTTAATAAATCATACAATGACAACACAAAATAATGAAGTTGACTTTCTTCCCATTAACGGAACCGACTATGTTGAGTTTTACGTGGGAAATGCAAAACAGACCGCACACTACTATCAAACAGCATTTGGGTTTCAACCTCTTGCTTACGCAGGTTTGGAAACTGGTTTAAAAGATCGTGCATCATATGTTTTAGAGCAGGATAAAATCAGGTTTGTTTTTACTACCGCTCTGTATCCCGAAAACGAAATTGCCGGCCACCAGATTAAGCATGGTGACGGTGTGAAGGTGGTTGCACTTTGGGTTGATGATGCCCGCAAATCCTATGAAGAAACCGTTAAACGTGGTGCTGATTCATATTTTGAACCCAAGGTTGACAAAGACAAGCATGGCGAAGTTGTAACTTCCGGAATCCACACTTATGGCGATACGGTGCATATTTTTGTGGAGCGTAAAAACTACAATGGGCCATTCCTTCCGGGATATGAAAAATGGGATCCGCATTACAAACCAGGCGATGTTGGTTTAAAATATGTTGACCACATGGTGGGCAATGTTGACTGGGGCCAGATGAATAAATGGGTTGATTTTTATGCCAAAGTGATGGGTTTCAAGCAAATCGTTTCCTTTGATGACAAAGATATTTCAACTGATTACACAGCCTTGATGAGTAAGGTGATGTCGAATGGAAATGAGCGCATTAAATTCCCCATCAACGAACCTGCTGAGGGTAAGAAAAAATCTCAAATAGAAGAATATATCGATTTTTACGGAGGTGCCGGTGTGCAGCACGTTGCCTTGGCCACAGATAATATCCTGAAAACAGTTTCTGAACTGCGCAACCGCGGAGTTGAGTTTCTGAGGGTTCCTGATACCTATTACGAAACCCTGCTCGATCGTGTTGGGAATATTGAAGAAGATGTAAAACAATTGCATGATCTTGGAATTCTTGTAGATCGGGATGATGAAGGCTATCTGTTGCAGATTTTTACCAGGCCTGTTGAAGACCGCCCTACGGTGTTTTACGAAATCATACAACGTAAAGGAGCCAGATCGTTTGGTAAAGGCAATTTTAAGGCATTATTCGAATCTATCGAACTGGAGCAGGAACGCAGAGGTACTTTGTAGTATCTTTTAAGTATCAAATTTTAATTAATTATAAGGTGCTTACGCCGGTTAATTCATGAATTGGTTTAAGTACCTACTCAATTTTAACAGACAACAAAAACAATGATAAAAGCAAATAATCCGCAATTGAAAAGCTGGCTGCCGGTGGAAGAAGGAAGTGACTTTCCGATTCAAAACATTCCTTACGGGATATTTAAGCCCAGGAACAGAACAACACCGAGAGCCGGTACAAGGATTGGAAACCACGTGATTGACCTTGCTGCCATTGCTGAGAAAGGCTACCTTGTTGATGAAGGCGTTTCTAATCCTGATGTATTCAAACAATCGCGTTTAAACACATTTATTGCTTTTGGAAAGCCTGTTTGGAGGGCGGTAAGGGATAAAATATCGGATATCTTCGATTATGAAAATGAAGAAATCTGGAATACAGATGATTTTCGTGAAGGTGTATTTTACCGGATTGATGAGGTAGATATGCTGATGCCTGTTGAAGTGGGTGATTACACTGATTTTTATTCAAGTAAAGAACATGCCACCAATGTAGGCAAAATGTTTCGCGATCCCGAAAATGCACTGCTTCCTAACTGGAAACATATACCGGTTGGATATCATGGCAGAGCCTCGTCTATTGTGATTTCCGGTACGAATGTCCATCGCCCGGTAGGGCAAACCAAACCCAACGATCAGGATTCGCCGTCTTTTGGCCCATCAAGGTTATTGGATTTTGAGCTTGAAATGGCATTTATTACAGGCAAAGCCACCAGTCTGGGCGATCGTGTTTCTCCCCATGAAGCTGCTGACCATATTTTTGGATTGGTACTTTTCAACGACCTTTCGGCCCGCGATATTCAAAAATGGGAATACGTTCCGCTGGGTCCATTTTTGTCCAAAAACTTTGCCTCCGTGATTTCACCCTGGATAGTCACACTGGATGCTTTTGAGCCTTTTAAAGTTGAGGGACCAAAACAGGAACCTGAGGTACTTCAATACCTTAAATTCAACGACCCTTCCAACTACGACATCAAACTAGATGTTTTGCTCGAAAATGAAAATTTTAAACCACATAGGGTTTGCCGGTCGAATTTCAAATACATGTACTGGAACATGTTTCAGCAGTTGGCACATCAAACGGTAACCGGCTGCAACATCAACGTTGGCGATATGTACGCCTCCGGAACGATAAGTGGACCCACTCTGTCATCCTTCGGCTCTATGCTGGAGCTATCTTGGAAAGGCACAAAGCCATTGATAATGCCCGATGGAACAGAGCGGAAATTTATCCATGACAACGACACCATTATTATGACCGGACACGCTGAGAAAGAAGGGGTAAGGATTGGCTTTGGAGAATGCCGGACAAAAATTTTGCCTGCCAGGGATTACTAAGTTTTTTCAAAGGTTTCAAAATTGGGTGCTGGTAGCAAATACGGCCGTAATAGATTCAGTAGAATGCATAAGCGGCCAGGCATACTTTCAACTGGTTAATTAACAAAAAACTATTCAGTTATGATAAACCAATTACTCCTCCTTCACTTTTCATTTTTAATAACCTTTGGCTTATGAGAAAAGCATCGGAGGACAAGAAGTTACCAATAACCAACAATCCATTCGTATGATCAAAAAAATATCTCCAACGGAAACAGCCGGTCCGCAACTGCATAAATTTATACTCAGTACAATAGCACCCAGGCCGATAGCTTTTGCAAGTACGATTGACTTAAAGGGTAATCCCAACCTTTCACCTTTTAGTTTTTTCAATGCTTTTGGGATCAATCCCACTACATTGATTTTTTCGCCATCCAGACGGGGGCGCGACAATACCACCAAGCATACCTATCAAAATGTAAAGGAAGTGCCCGAGGTAGTGATCAATGTGGTGAATTATGATATTGTGCAGCAGGCAAGCCTCACAAGCACAGAATATGCCAAAGGAGTAAATGAATTTATCAAGGCCGGCCTGACCCCATTGCCGTCAGAAACCATCAAACCATTCAGGGTAAAAGAATCGCCTGTACAGTTTGAGTGTGCAGTGCGTGATGTGATTGAAACCAGCGACAAAGGCGGATCGGCAAACCTCGTTATATGCGAGATCAAAATGATCCATTATCATGAAAATATTCTCGGTGATAATGGTCTTCCACATCCTGAAAAAATCAGGTTGGTTGGTCGTCATGCCGGTGATTATTATGTGAAGGCTTTTGGTGAAAGTCTTTTTGAGGTTGAAAAACCCCTGGCAAGGCTCGGTATTGGGATTGATAGCCTGCCTGAAAAAGTTAAATTCAGTAAAGTGTTGACAGGCAACGATCTGGGACGTCTTGGAAATGTTGAAGCACTTCCCGGAAATGAAAGCATCCTGAAGGTTAAATCCGAAAAAGAGGTACAAAGTTTACGTACTGCGTTAAAAAGCGATCCGATCCATCTTGAAGAAGAATTACAACTTTTAGCTAAAAAGTGGCTTGACCAGGGTAGGGTAGAAGAGGCTCTGGCATTGCTTCTTGCCTCACAAACAGGATGAAAGACTTTGATTACATTATAACCGGTGGGGGTGCGGCAGGGCTTAGCCTTGCTTTTTACCTGAGCAAATCAGCCCTGAAAAAAAAACGGGTGCTGATTATAGACAAAGACCGCAAAAACAATAATGATCGTACCTGGGGCTTTTGGCACAATAGTCCTTCCCCCTTTGATGAAGTTATCAGCTACAGTTTCAGCAAACTAAAATTCGAAAGTAGTTTTTTTAGGCAAAATATTGACATGGGTAACTACCGGTACTCAGTGATTGAGGGCATCCGTTTTTATCGCTTCATCAAAAGTCATCTGAAAAATTTTACGAACTTCCGGTTTCTGAACGCTTCAGTTACAGGTTTTTCTGAGTTAGATGATGGTGTTGAGGTAAATACCAGTGCAGGTGTTTACTCAGCAAAAATGGCGTTTAACAGCATCTTTGATGAACAGGAAATTTTGAAAGCCGTAAAATCGAAGCTGTATTTAAGGCAACACTTTAAGGGCCTGGTAATTAAAACCCCAACATCGGAATTCGACCCTGAAACTTTTACCATGTTTGATTTCAGAACTGAGCAGGGCGGCTTAATGCGATTTTTTTATGTGATTCCGCACAGCCACAATAAGGCCTTGGTTGAATACACCCTGTTTTCGGAAAAACTGCTGGAGAGGGAAGCCTACAATGAAGCAATCGAAAGTTATATACATCAGGTGCTCCGGATTCCTCATTACGAAATTGTTGATGAAGAATTTGGTGTTATTCCCATGACGAATTATAAGTTTCCACCATCAAAGGGTAGGTTTATTGTCAACATCGGTTCACTTGGTGGCAGTTCAAAGCCCAGTTCAGGCTATACTTTCATGAGAATTCAAAAACATACACGGGCTATAGTAAGAGCACTCGAACAAGGATGTTCGCCGGTAATCATGGCAAATTCATCACCGAAATACCGGTTTTATGATTCGGTTTTGCTCAACATTCTCAAAACCAGGGGAGACCTCGCCGAAAAGCTGTTTTCTTATATGTTTAAAAATAACAGCATAAAGCAGCTTTTTCAATTTCTTGATGAGGAAGGCGGATTGATCAATGACTTGAAAATTATTACTTCGTTACCACCGCAACCCTTTTTAAAATCTACACTTCAGCTTTTAATTTCGAAGTAGCCGGATAAAATTATTACAATAATTTGCTAAAGGCGACTATATTTGTTGAGATAATTCAACAAGCAAATTTATGGGCAGGATAAAGAAAAAGTCAATCGCTACCTTATCTCCGGTATTTTATCCGTTTTTTATATTGCTTTTAAACGTTATCCCTGTTCTTCACCTGAATACTATTCCCGATCATGTATTGATGCCACGCCTGCTTTTGGTAAACCTCATTGTTTTCGGGTTTTATTTTTACATCACCATCAGGAAAAAACAAACTGCCATTGATTTGTCGGTAATAAAAAATCCGGTTATTCTTACTCTCTCGGGGTTAACTTTACTTACGGCGATGTCATTATTATGGGCAATTAATCCCGGAGAAGGAGTATTTGATTTGGTAAAAATTTCTGCCCTTACAATTCTTACATTTACCATAGTGCAGGTGCTAATGAAATCAGACAGATGGATTTACAGGCTTTCACAATTTGTGATTATCACCTCATTCATCACTGCCGCAATAGGATATTATCAGTATTTGGAATATGTATTACCGGATCCTGATCGTGAAATTGATAAGCTGATGTCTGCACTTTACCTCGTAACAGGCATAATGGGGCATAAAAATCAGCTTTCCATTGCATTGATGTTATACCTTCCTTTTCTGATTTTTGGATTGCTTCGATTTAGCAACATCTGGAAAGTAGCATCTACAATTGCATTGGGCCTGAACTTGTTGCTGATTTTTATTTTGGAAACCAGATCGGTTTGGGTAGGGGTTTTACTTGGAACCGCTATACTGCTCATTTTGTCCGTTTTAAACCATCGCGCTTTAAATATTTCGGATAAAGCAAGAAAAGTATTTATCGGCCTGATTGTTACAGGAGTGATAACCATTGGTGGTGTTGTGGCATTTGTTGTTAACTCGGATGGTGTGATCAACGAAAAACTTGAAACCCTTACTGATCCTTCAAACAGGCGAAATGTCCATCGGCTCAATACCTGGAAGATGAGTATGGATATGACTTTGGATAACCCCCTGATTGGCGTTGGGGCAGGTAACTGGAAAATTGTTGCACCCGCCTATCATAAAGATGCCGGAATAAATATCAGAAATTTTAACTGGATCAGGCCCCACAACGATTTCCTGTGGATGCTGACAGAGAAAGGAGTCGTGGGATTTTTGCTCTATGGCATGGTGTTTTTCTTTGCCATCAGGATAGCTATCAGGCAAATTAAGAGAGAGAAAAACAATGACAGCAGGTTGTTTATTTTGTTGATAGTTGGCGGGCTTGCCGGATATATCACGGTTTCGATGTTCTCATTTCCGGCTGAGCGCATGCATCATCAGGTTTACCTTGCAGTGTATCTCGCAGCTTTAATTGTTCTAAGCCATAATTCACAACACAAATTTGAATCTGGCAGATTTTATAAACCTGCAATTGTTACAATACTTGCCCTAACAGCTTTTGGTTCGTTTTATTCCATTGAAATGATCAGGATGGAACGACATCTTTACAAAGCCAACACAGCCTTAAACGCCGAACAATGGCATGAAGTAATTGAGCATGGGAAATCTGCACGCAGTATCCTGCGAAATATTGATCATGACAATATCCCTGTTGATTGGTATTTGGGAATGGGCTATTTCAAAACAGGCCAATTCGATTTGGCAGTCAAGCATTATAAAAAAGCAGTAGCTGCTTCTCCCTTCAATCCGGTTGTGCTTAATAATTATGGCCAGTTGCTTGTGGAGGCCGGAAAATACAATAAGGCCAGGGAGGTTTTAGAAGCGGTACTTGAGCTTTATACCTATCATCCGGAAGCAATTGTAAATCTGTCAACCTGCTATTACAAATTGAAAAAATATCGCCTGGCGTTTAAAACGCTAAGACAATTGAAATTTCGTGACCGAACACCCGAAATAAAAAATAACATTCAGGTTTTAAAACAGTTGAAAGATAAACAACAGCGGGCGAACCAATTGAAGGTCAAAACTGATAAACAAATCAAAGGAAAATAAAACAGAGGAATGGCAAAAAAAACAGCAAATAAGCGTAAAAGGAAGATAGCTAAAAAACCACCTGGAAGGAAGTTAACAAACTTTTGGTTCTATATGTTTTTTGGTTTTTTATTCATCGGTATGCCTTTTGTCTATTATCGGCAGGGACTCGATCCTGCTATTCATCCGCGTTTACTTTTTGTTAACATCCTGCTTATCCTGAGCCTCCTTACTTTTCTGCTTTTAAAATCTAAACAGCAAATCGATTACACGGTTTTGCGAAATCCGCTCCTGTATTTTATTGGTGCCTATTTTATATTTACAGCACTGTCGTTATTTTTTGCTATTAATCCTCGTGAAGGAAACTATGACATCAACAAGACTTTTTCGTTCCTGGTGTTAATTGTTGTTATGAGTCTGTTTTTTGCCCATACAGCAGACTGGCAAAAGAAGCTTCCTTTGTTTTTCATCATTCCTGCACTATATATTTTCGGCGTTGGCGTTGGTGAATATTATGATTATGTGTTGTTTGCCACAACTGATCGTGATCCTTCCAATCTGCCCTGGATATACAGTGTGCGTGGAAATATGGCCCATAAAAACCAGTATTCAATAGCACTGATGATGATGATTCCTTTTCTGGGGTATGGTGCTTACAAATTAAAAAGTTTATCGAGGTTAGGGTTTGTGGTGCTTCTTCTGATCATACTAATGGCAATATACAGATTACAAACCCGGTCGGTTTGGGTAGGGCTTTTCATTGCAGTTGTATTTGCCATGGCTTTTATCCTCATTCAAGGAGGTAAATTTAATATTCCTCTACGCCTTCGGCAAATTACCGGTGTCGGGATATTGGTTGGTTTTATTGGTTTTGGAAGTTTTGTTTACATGTCAAAACCTGAAAGCAAGGACTCCGTAATTTACAAAATCAAAAATATTACCATCAATACCGCGCTATGGTTGCCAAGAAAAATAT
>CAYNDN010000109.1:0-1760 GCA_964395075.1 uncultured Lentimicrobiaceae bacterium
TGTGTTCGGCGGCCACAAAATCGTCCAGGCTGTCATTGTCAAAATCTGCTACCACAATATTCCCCACACGATGCGTAAACTGGTATAAATACGTTTGCTCAAAATCAAAATCACCATTATTCCGATAGGTGTAAACTGTGCCCGAGTAATATTCGGCACCAAGAATATCCATTTTGTCATCACTATTCAGGTCTATTGCTTTCACCTCATTGCTTCCGTTTACGGCATCGGGCACTGTGCCCACATACTGAACGTTGTAACTATCCGGAATATGCCGGTGAAAATTTATCGAATAGCTACTGTTTTCATCATGGTTTCGTAGGGACCATCGCCTGCAGCATAGCCCACATCAGCACTTGGAAAATGTATGGAGTGGAAACTGATATCATTGGTGTTGTTGATTTGACAGTATTGCCAGGTATTTCCCATATCCGCCGATTTTAAAATGGTGTTGTTTTCGCAGGCCAGATAAATCACATCATCAATAACTTCGATATCGTAAATAATTCCGTACATTCCAAGTATCATATCGGCCCAGGTATCGCCACCATCATGGCTAACCACAAGTTTCGAAAGGGATGCATTCCAATAGGATTCACCGCAAATAATGATGTCATTTTCACTAAAATAATGGATGTCGGATAAATAATATGAATACGGTGTGTTATAGACTTCTTGCCAGCTTTCGCCACCATCATCAGTTTTGAGAATAAAACCGCCTTCACCGCACAGCAGCCCGTTTTGCTGATCATAAAAATCAATGGCGTACGGTTTGCCATCATAATTTCCTGTTTCGATCTCGTCCCAGTGGCTACCACCATTTTCTGTTTTCAAAATAATTAGCTCATCAGCGTTGGAGTGGTAGGTGAGAAATCCTTTCTCGTGATCGAGAAAATGAAAAGCCGCAGGCGTATGCATATCGTGATCCGCAACGATAAAGTCAGTGATTGGATCAAAACTTTCAGCTCCGTCCTCTGATTTGTACAAAACGGATGAGCTGTAAGGAAGATCAAGCCGGCTTGTTGAGAGGCACAGGAGTGTGTTCTCGTCGAGGTATTGTACCTGATAAATATCGCCCCACACTTCTCTCTCGCTGAGCGGCAACCAGTTATTTCCGGCATCAACCGATTTAAAAAAATTTCCATACATGCCTCCATATAAATAAGTTGATGTATTGAGGCAGCAAACCGCATTGATAAGTTCGGCAAACTCTGGCAGAATAAACGTATTCCAGCTTTCTCCACCATTATTTGTAGAAACAATTGCAGTCATGTTTTGAACTCTCCACCCTACGGCAACGCCATGTTGCTGATCAAAAAAATGGAAGTTTTGAATAGAAATGGTATTGGTTTCGTAAATCAATTGCCAGGATGCGCCTGCGTTGGTCGTTTTAAGGATTTGTCCGTAGTTGTGGTTCACAAATCCGGTGGTGTGGTTCACAAACTGAATATCGCGTAAACCCGGATCAGAAACCGGAGAAACAAAATCTATCAACGTCCAGTCGTTTCCAAAGTTGGTGGTTTTGAGCATTTTATTCACCACCGACATCACAATGAACCCCGATGAATCATTCACAAAATCGATGGCATTCATTGTATTTACGGCGTTTAATTCAACGTTGCCCCAGCTACTGCCTCCATCCGATGTTTTGTACAATGCTCCGGAGGTCAGCAAAAACCCGGTTTGGCTGTTCAAAAAATGAAAATCTTTTGCCCAAACATTGCCACCCCCGACAATTTCCGTGATTTCAATCCACGACA
>CAYNDN010000109.1:1770-10830 GCA_964395075.1 uncultured Lentimicrobiaceae bacterium
CTCCATTGGTCGTTTTCAGGATATACGAAATACTGATGCCGGTGGACTCATCAAAATGAAAACCGCTGATAAACCCCAACGTGGAATTGAAAAAATAAACATGCCTGAAAACCGCGTAATTTGACAATCCGGCAGCATTAAACTGAAGCTCCCAGGTTTCAGCCATATCATCCGAAAACATGATTGTTGACCCTGCGCCAACCGCAACAATCCGATCTGTGCCCGGGATGACGGTTACATCGTAAATATCATTTTCCTGAAATTGCGGCGTGGATCTTGCCCAGCCCGACTGCCCAAAGAAAGACTGTGGCAGTAATAAAACAGAAATCAGCAGGAGACAAGCAAGGTTCATTTCATTACGTTTTATGATAAGATACGAAAATAGACAATTGGAAACGATTTGCCAAATGCATTTTAGTCTCGCTTATTGATGTGAGCCATGTAGTGTGTGCCAGTATGCTTTGCTTCTTTATTAACAACCACCATTACGAGAGGTCAGGGGTTCTGAATTTATTCACTGAAATATATGAATAGACCATCACAAACCTGGAAATAAATAATGTAGGAGAAAGACGCATGATTAGCAGCACAAAAAAAAATCCCGGATTTTCGCTTGAATCCAGGATTTTTTTCAGTTTGCAAAAGCTAAAGGTTATTCTTTGTTGAGGCGCTGAAGTTCGTCAAGCCCGTCAATATTCATCGACTTGGATAGCTTGGCGATCGACTTCAGGTTGATGTTACCGGTGATGCTGATAAACCCGGCTTCGTCAGGTTGATTGATCAAAAGAAGCAACTCTTTGATTTTTTTGCCCTCCTTATGAATCATAAATTTTACCATTTCGTCGCCTTCTTTAACCGTCATCAATTCGGTAAAATCTTTAAGCTGCACTTTGTTGAGCTCCGATTTAAAATCTTCGAGCAAATCATTTTTAGTGGAGTCGCTGCCATCAAACATCAGTATTCTGATGTAATCCAGGTTTGAAACCACTTCATTGATTTCCTGTACTTCGGCTTCTTCTGATTCTTCTGAAATCTCAGCAAAAAGGCTGAAAAGTTCTTTGGTTACATGAACTGTGGTAAAGCCATCCTTTGCTCCATATTCATCAAACAGGTCGTCGGTAGGGCTCTGGGCGGCAACGCTGAACGACATAAGTAGAAATGCCACTGCAACAATTGAATTCATTACTTGCTTCATAATTTTTACATTTTATGGTTTAACTATAATTGTGAATTTTGATAATTTGCTAAGATTGTCAACACCATCATCCACTTTCGACATATTGGTTTTGATGTTTTTCAACTGGTTATTGAATCGTGCAAGTTCAACAACCGCTTTTGTGGTGTTCCCAAACTTGGAAATTTCACCAAGTGGCTCCGTACCCGAAGTGTATTTGTTTGATACATAGGCCAGTGCATTTTTCGTTTGCTGGTATGCTTTGCGGGTTTCGGCTTCAGAATACCGGGAATTGTTTAATGTGTTTTCTGAGCTGCTATTCAGATGTGTTTCAAATATTAGTGACGCTACAAAGAGTATGCTGGCCGCTACACCTGAAAAATAGACCCAGAAATTTTGCTTGTGATAAACCGGTATTTTTTTCCCTTCTTCTAAAGTGCTTATCCGTTCCGATTCAGAATTATCAGGAGCAATCACATTTGCTTCATGGGCCTGGTAGCTGAATATCGGTATGTGTTCTGTTAGTTCGGCATCCACATTGCCTGAGATAAAATACGACCGGAGGATTTTCTCTTCATCCAGCGTGGTTTCACCCTCGTAATATCTATCCAGCAAAATTTTTATTTCGGTTGTATTCATAATCATGTATTTTTACTATTTGGTCGCGAACTGTTTTACGGGCCCTCGATAAATTAACCCTTATCGCATTAACGTTCATACACATCACCTCACCTATTTCATCAAATTCCATCTCCTCGATATCGCGCATCTGCATAATCGACCGTTGCTGTTCCGGCAAAGATTTCATGACCTTGTGAATCATATCGACATCATTTCTGAGTTCTGTTTTTCTCTCCGGGTTTTTATCGTCAACAGGTTCGTTCCATGCTTCAAGCCCTTCATTGCGGTAGGATTTCAGTTTAATCCTATCGAGGCAAAGATTGCGTGTTACAACCATGGCAAAAGCTTCAAGGCTCTTATACTTACCAATGTCACCCTTTTTTGACCACAGCCTGTAAAACACATCCTGCACAATATCCTCGGCATCAGTTTCATTGAGGATTCTTCTGGCCAACCTGAACAGTTTATCCTTAATGGGCAAAACCTTGTTAACAAACTCGTGTTGCGTCATTTGATCTGGAGACGATTCATGCATTAAAGTATTACAAAATTAGGATAATATTAAATGAACACCCAGCATAAATCACTGAATTTCAATGTGAAGTAATATTTACTTATTCTAAGTTAGGCAGCATTCATTTTTAATTATTTTTGCACTCTTTAACATTTAGCGAGTTCAATATTAATCAAATAGAAAATTATTAACCAAAATTTACAATTATGTTCAAAGGACATCCTAAGGGATTGATTGCTGCGGCCTTAGCCAACATGGGTGAGCGGTTTGGTTTTTATACCATGATGGCCATTTTATCATTGTTTATTGTATCAAAATTTGGGCTGGACGTTAATACTACCGGCGTTATTTATGCAACGTTTTATGCATTGATTTACATTCTTTCGCTGGTTGGAGGTATCATCGCCGACAAGACCAAAAATTTTAAAGGAACCATTCTCACAGGTCTTGTTGTAATGTCAGTGGGTTATCTCATCATGGCAGTGCCAACGCCAACACCTGTTCCAAATCTGGGCCTCTATCTCTCACTTTCGCTGGTTGGATTATTTGTAATTGCATTTGGTAACGGTTTGTTTAAAGGAAACTTACAAGCTTTGGTTGGCCAAATGTACGACAAAGGAAACTATAGTGATGATAAACGTGGAGCCGGTTTCCAGATTTTTTACATGTTTATTAATGTTGGTGCTGTGGTTGCTCCTTTTATTGCTCCTGGTATCAGAACATGGTGGTTAAAACAACATGACTTTCTCTATAATGCCGACCTTCCGGCACTGTGTCATGCTCAACTAAACGGCAGCATTACATCAGAATCAGCTCAGAAACTTGGTTTATGGGCCAACGAAGCTACAATTGTTGGAACCCAAACCGATCTAACTGCCTTTGCCAATCAATATCTGAACGTATTTACAGAAGGATTCCACTATGCTTTTGGCGTTGCTATTGGTGCCATGCTAATATCTTTCTTTATTTACATCGCAAATAAGAACAGATTTCCTGATCCGGGTGCTGTTGTTAAAACCGATGATTCAAAGGGTGAAGTAAAGGAAATAAAAATGGACATCAAGGAAGTTCGCCAACGTATTTACGCACTTTTAGCAGTTTACGGTGTGGTGATTTTCTTCTGGTTCTCATTCCATCAAAACGGGCTTACACTTACCTTTTTTGCACGCGACTACACCAACCTGAATTTTTTGGGTATAAACCTTTCTGTTGAGTCGTTTCAAGCCATGAACCCTTTCTTTGTGGTATTCTTAACCCCGCTTGTTGTAGCTTTATTTGGATGGTTGAAAAATAAAGGTATCGAACCTTCAACACCTAAAAAAATCGCTATTGGGATGTTTATTGCTGCATCAGCCTACGTACTTATGTCATTAGGCTCGCTTGGACTTCCGCTTTACAGCGATATTAACCCTAATGAGGGCGGCACTCCACTTGATGACATTCAAAAAGTTACTCCGCTCCTTTTGCTGGGTACATATTTTATTCTAACGGTAGCCGAGTTATTTATCAGCCCATTGGGTATTGCATTTGTTTCAAAAGTTGCACCTCCGCACCTCCAGGGTTTAATGCAAGGTGGATGGCTTGGTGCTACTGCCCTCGGAAACCAGTTGCTATTTATCGGTGCCATATTCTACACCAGTATTCCTTTGTGGCTAACCTGGGGCGTATTTGTAGGCGTATGTCTCATATCCATGGCTATGATGCTCTTCATGCTCAAATGGCTTGAAAGAGTTTCTAAATAATCCTCGAATCCGCAAGCATATTCTTTATCATCATCGAATTAAACAGCCTGCCCCGATCCCTCGGGGAATTAAACGAATTTCAGATCATTCTAATGAGTGTTGCTTTGAGTTCTGGACCCATACCAAAGTATTGATCTTTTAAAAATCCTTGCGGATTTTAGGATAATATTTCTTCAAACAGAAAAATTAAAAAGGGAGTGGATAAACAAATTCACTCCCTTTTTCGTTTGGAGCATTCAAATGATTTATCCGGAGCACATGCCAGAAACTTCATTCCCCTGGGGCCACAACCGTAGATTTAACGCCTATGCCCAATACTTCCGGAAAGTTTTTGGAGGGCGGGTGCAAAAGGTTACCGTTGATGCCGGCTTTACCTGCCCCAACCGCAACGGCACAAAAGGCCGGGGTGGATGCACCTATTGTAACAATGATGCTTTTAATCCTTCGTATTGTTCTCCGAAGAAGACCATCAGGCAGCAAATTCTTGAAGGTATTGAATTTCACAAAAACCGCTACCGCAGGGCTGAAAAATTCCTGGCCTATTTCCAGGCGTACTCAAACACTTATGATTCGCTGGAAAACCTCAAACGCAGGTATGACCAGGCTTTGAAAATCGAAAATGTTGTGGGGTTAGTCATTGGTACCCGCCCCGATTGTATTGATGAGGAAAAGTTGAAGTATTTTGCAGAATTATCAAAAACACATTACATAATACTTGAATACGGCCTCGAATCCTGCTACGATGAAACGCTTTTTAAAATCAACCGGGGGCATACTTTCCGGGAATCTGTTGATGCACTTGAACTAACCGCATCTTATGGACTGAAAACCGGTGCGCACATTATTTTTGGATTGCCCGGCGAAACAAGGCAAATGATGATTAATGAAGCCGATATTTTATCCTCACTTCCAATCAATACACTCAAAATCCATCAGCTCCAAATTGTAAAAAATACCCGCATGGCGATTCAGCACGTAGAAAACCCTGGTCAGTTTTATTTTCCGGGAGTGGATGAATACATCGATCTTGTCATAGGATTTTTAGAGAAACTTTCTCCTGATATTGTAATGGAGCGTTTTGCCGGGGAAGTGCCTCCACGGTTTCTGGCCGGCCCGCAATGGAGTTTGCTGCGATATGATCAAATATTACAAAAAATTGAAAAGAAACTGGCAGAGCGAAATAGCTGGCAGGGAAAAAGGCTTTTGTGAAAAACGAATTTCTTGCCCGCTGCCTTTCATTCCCATTTTTCAGGAATTCTTCCATAAAACGATGTTGCTCTTCTGCCAGTTCACAGCCTGTCTACGTGTTCATTTTGCCTTTAAGTAAAAGCAGTTTTTATAATTTCTTCTTTTTGCATAAAGAACTGATTAATATTAAATTTGCATCCTGTTCAGGGTTAAACAAATGAGTACAGATAATCGTATAATTACATAATTCGATCATGGAAAATGATTTAAAAGGCGAAGAAAAATCAAATGCAGATGCAGCGGATACCAGACAATCCGATTTTGAAAAATATATAGAAGATTCATTGGAAGATGCTGATCTGCTGCCTGAAAACGAAGTATCCAGTCAGCAAATTCAGGATGTAAAAAACAAGCAAAATGACATTAGAGAATCGCTGGCGCCTTCAACGAGGCAAATTGCAGATATCATTTCGCAGAATGAGTTAATTGAGCAGGCCAAGCAAGAGCGTGTTCGTGCTATTCTTGATAAGCAAATCAGGATTTATGAGCGCAAGTCGGAAATTCTTGAACGTCTCGAAAGTGAAATGACCACCCTGAAAAGAAAGCAAAAGGTGGCTAAAGCTGCTTTAAAAAAAGCCAAAAGTATTAAACTGGATAAAAAGGTAACCGGACTTGTGAAAACAGATATCGGCTACATTGATGAAGCGATTGACCGGTGTAAAGAGATGATAAAAACCGAAAGAAAAGACATCAAAAAGATCGCATCGTTGATAAACCTGTTGGACTCAGCCACCTAAAATTCAGCGTATTGAAAATGGAAGAAACACAAAACGGCCACAATCTTGCCATATATAATTTCCTGGAAACGCAACTTCAGCTGTTTAAAGGCCATTTCCTGATTACACAGGCCTCGATGGACGAGGAAGCCATCCACCAGATGCGTGTTGCCATCAAACGTATCCGCACCATACAAAAGCTAAAAAAGCATATCCATTTTCCCACGATCATCGACAGTGACCAATATAAAACCATCAAAACCATTTTTGCGCATTCGGGCAACCTGCGTGATTTGCAAATTCAGCAAAATCTCCTCGCCGAATACAGAAAATCGCTAAAGTTTAGCTTTGCTGAACTGTCAAACAATTTAGCAACCCGCGATAAAGAACTCACCGAAAAACTAAACCAAACCATCAGCGCAACCGATTTCAGCAAATTCCTGGAAATTCCGGAACCTGCCGAATCGATGGAGGAAATCAGTGATAAGTCGAACCTGGAAACCGAAAGCCTCGATTTCCTGCATAAGAAAATAAATAATATCCATAAGTTGATCTTTACCCTCCATGAGGATGTTTATGTGCATGATCTGCGTAAGCAAATTAAACAGCTGTTTTTTATTTTACAATTCCTTATAAATCATTTCCCTGACAGTGTGGTTTCTGATTACAACTTAAAAGCTTTAAAAATTATTGGAGAAAAAATCGGCGATTGGAACGACCGGGATGTTTTTAAAGTGATGTTAGAAAAATTTATTGCGGAAAAAGATGAGGATTTTTTACTGAATAATGCCGAATACCGGATATTGCAGTATGTGCTTAATGAAGAGAAAAGAAAGCTCCTTGAGGGAATTGATGTTGATATTTACCTGGAATTGATGATCCAGAAATCAATACTTGAAGAGCATCCTGCTAAAGCAGAATAGATGCACTTTTTGGTGAAAATGGAAAGTTATTCTTGTTGCCATCAATCAGGAAATCAAGGAACTATGCTTTTTTTTTAAAGGCAGGGGGTTTGGTTGAATGATTTTTGCAGTTGCTTATTGAATTTTTCAGGTTGTGCATAATCCTGGTTTAAATAAAAAACCCGGGAATACCTGTATTCCCGGGTTTTTTTGATGCAGAATATTGCCTTTTTATTTGATTACGAGTTTCTGTATAAAAACTTCATCTTTAGTTGAGCCTTCAACGAAATAGATGCCTGGCGCGAAATCACTAACATCGATCTCAACAACAGCATCAATGTTATTTAGCTGATATACAACCTGGCCGGACTTATTGATAATTCGGATAGATTCGTAGCTGTTTGCTGCAATGGAAACCTGGTTAGCAGCCGGGTTCGGATACATGTTGAAGCCGTTCTGGTGGTGGTCCCGAATACCGGTTAGTGCATCACCATCATTTTGTTGCAGATAAAAAGTGTAAGATTTAACCATGTCGGTCTCAATGGTAACATTCATCATGAGTTGTTCGTCGTAACCTTCAGCTCCGCATGTAAGGTCGTAGGTTCCGCTGGGCAACTGCAAAGCGTAATGTCCGCCAAAGGGTGTTGAATAGGTTATGGTTCCGTTATCTGCATTCGATGCTGTAATCCATGCTTCATCGATAGATAAATTGGTGCCGGCGTCCCTAACAAATCCCTGGATTTTTCCGAGATTACCTTCGATAAATATCATTACCGGGCCTGCCTGAGGAGATTCGCCGTTATTGTAAACTGCCGATACACCATATATGTGATTACCCGGTGCAACATCCTCATCAAAAAAGGTGGTTTCAGTAACTGGCTCCGGGGTAATGGAAACATCATCCCTGTAAACATTGTAGCCCAGTAATTCGCGGCCAGCCGGGGCAACCCAGTTCAGGGTTACATCGTTACCTGATAACTCGGCAGTGAGATCGGTTGGTGGGTCTAACACCAGCGGCGGACCGAACATAATTTTTTCGAGAAACTGGAAGGAACCGTCAAAAATTACGGTGCTTGTTCCTGAACTGGTGTTGGCCAAATTTACACCCTGGTTGTTTGTCCACAGGATATTTCCGTTACCGAGTTCAATATTTCCCCTTGCACTTCCGCCTGATGTTCCTCCAATGGTAGCAAGATAATTGCCTTCGCTGTCGTACTGATGCACACCTGAAGAATAACCTCCTGAAGCATTGGAAAATGAAGAAGCCAGATAATCACCATTCGACATTTCGGAAATTTGCTGAATGAAGTTGATCTCGGCGGGTACGTTCCATGCTGAAAGGTAATTTCCGGCCAGATCGAATTCTGCAATTTGCGAACTAAACGAACCGGAATTCGAAAAGCTGATCAGCGCATGATCTCCATTGTACGGCAAAAATGACCATGGGCTGCCGTCAACCAGAAAATTCCCTGTGATTTCACCATTAAAATCAATTTGAATAACCGATTTTCCAGGTGCCCCGTTGTTTGTTCCGGCATTGCTGAGCCAAACCTGCCCATTGATGATCTGCATTCCGCGGATGTTGTCGAGGCCTCCCGATTCTCCGATAGCAGCAATATAGTTACCCTCCATATCGAAACGATAAACCTTGTCTTTGGTCTGATCACTGATCCATAGTTCATTTTCAACTTTTAAAACATGTTTTACCGTTCCCACCTCAAGTGATGCAAGGTTGATAAAATCATCATAAACCACCGAACCATCTTCCGGATCCAATAGGATTACTTTTTTTTCATCATTGTTTTCGCCCACAGAAGCGATATATTCTCCTTGTGGTTGGCCTAATAAGGTACTGCTGAACAGCAATGTTATCAGGCTGATAAATAAAAATCTGAATGTAAATACTTTTTTCATAATGATAGAATTTAATGAATAATTAAAATGTTACTGCTCATAAGCTCTAATTTCCAAATATGGAAATTCTTTTCATATTTGGTGTGTGGCTGATCGTTAAAATTCGTTAATTTTTAAAAGGTGTCCTCGAATCCGCGAGCAGATTCATTATCATCATCTAATTGAACGAATTAAACGAATTTTGCCTCTTAATAAATAGAAAAACTTCAATTCCCCGCCATAAATGACG
>CAYNDN010000110.1:0-2594 GCA_964395075.1 uncultured Lentimicrobiaceae bacterium
TGTAAAACCTGCACAAAGTCCATTGCTATTGAATGCTCCGATTACGTCACCCATGTTAAATTGTGATGATACTGCCTTTGAAATGACAATTAGGTGAGACCCGGGAGTAGGAGAAACCACACTCCATGGAGAAATTCCAGAACCAGATTCTACTGGTATTGTGCTTCCAACAACTGCGGATTTGGCTGGGAAATTAATGGTAACCGGTGAGGTTACATATACATAATAACTTTCGCCGGGATTCAACATCACCAGGGTTGTAATTCCCATGGCCGGCCAGTAAACGCCGTTTCCTGCAATTTCTTTGACCAGCATCACCTGCGGTAAGTTAAACAGACTGGAAGTGGCTGTTGCAGTAGAGCTCAACATGGGGATAATGTGCCAGCCCGGGTTCAGGGTTAAGGTGCGTGAGGTGAGCGCACTTCCGTTGACGGTTAATACAGCATCCTGGCTAACCTTGGCCGCATATCCTGATGTAGTATCCCATGAAATCAATGTGTTTATGCCTGCACCAGGCCAATAAACACCGGTTAAGTTTCTGAGAATGATCAGCTCATTGCTAATTGGATTCATCATGGTATCAATATTGGGATTCACCGGATTCAGGTAGCTAGATAGCCCGTTCCATCCCTTGAAAAGATTGATGGTTTGTGTGCTGTAGGTGTTCAGGCTTAGTAAAGCAGAAATGCCGTTATCATAATAATTGCCATCGTACTGTGGTTGCAACTGGTCGTAGGTTACGCTTACATCATGACTTGAAAGTGTACCCCATGAATAAACTTTCCACTTTAACAGTTCACCGCCTATAAATCCATCTTTATTTGGAGTGGAACTATCATCACCATAGGCTTGCACAATAATATTATTCATCCCATCCCAAATACCATATCCGCCACATAATTCATTTCCATTATTATCGGTGTAAAATACGCCAATCAGATCGCCATTGTTAAGGGGGGCACCATTCACACTTGGGTTTGCCGCATACGGTACCGAGATGATGTGAGAAACATTGGTTACTGTGTATTGCCATCCCAGCGGCATCACATTAACAGTTCCCGTTTTGGTATCGGTGCCGTTTGCGTTTGAAACAGATAGCGAAACCTGGTAAGTGCCTGTTGTATTATAAACTACAGCTGGAGGTGTAGATCCATTGAAAGTTGAAGGATTTCCTCCATTAAACGTCCAGCTCCAGTTTGTAGGGTTACCTGTTGAAAGATCGGTAAATACAATGGATTGACCGGCGTAGATCGTGCTGTTGAGTGGGTTGAAGTCTGCTTTAATGTCCGGGTCTTCAACCGGCACTATGGTAATGGCATCAATGTCATCCATAAAACCATCAGGAACCAGGTCGAACCACCATCCTGTCATCCAGGTTACATAAATAGCATTTGGCATCATTCCTCCGGATTCATCGCCAGGGGTAGTCGGGTCATCTTCATCCACACTAAAGATCATGGCCAGAGCCACATAATTATAGTCTGGATCGGGATATTCCATCCATGTAAATTCAAAAGCATCAATATCCGTTTCGGGAAACAGGCCGATATCTGTTTGTGCATTGATCACCTCGATGGCCTGACCGTTTTCTGCCAGGTAAATACTGCCCGGATTCAATGGATTGCCCATATAATCAAACGAAACAGCTTCATGGTCAGTGCTGAAATAGGTGCGGGTAGGGTCATCAAGATTGATTGGAACATCCAGGGCATCCACATCATCATCGTGGTCGTTTGGCATGGCGGCATTGATGTCAGGATTTGGTGCCAGGTTGGGATGGATGGAAGCTTCGTCATATTTTGGATTAATGGCCATAATCTGGCCGGCTAAAGGATAAGTGATGTCGATATCAACTTCCAGAATTTCATCCATGGTTTGGGTTTGCCCGTAAAGCATTCCGAGGGATGAAAAACCAAGCCGCGGGATGCTGCCGCCAGGATCGGGATATGGCATAAAATCATCGTCGTCATAAGAGATATACATGCTGTCGGCATTGTGAATAAATGCATCTTCGAATTGTTCAACCGGCGGCTGGCCTTCGCCAAAAGGATAATCTTTGAGATCGCACAAGGCCAGGTCGATACCATCCATGTCAAAGAAATCATATTTCAATGTTTCGATGGGCATACCGCAGAGGCAGGGGGCTCCCGTTCCGGGAACTCCGCCGTCAGGGAAAGGGTCCATGCCAAAGCCCAGCACATCATCGATTAAACCATCGGTGCCAGGCATGTTCATATATGCTCCCGGATGGAGATAGGCATCACCCGGATCAAAAACTTCATCGCCATCGGCTGCAGGATCGCTGAGTTCAGTGTCCGAACCGATATCAACGGAGAAGAGTAAAATATCATCATTACCCGACTGGCTTTCTTCTTCAATCCTCACAAAATAATCTTCAACCTCTCCATCCTGCGCAAGGCCGGTATAGCTCAAGCTTCCCTGTGTGCTATAGCGAAACCGTGCATAGGTCCAGCCTATGTTAGCCGAAGCAGGAATTGTGAGTGATAAATTATTGGTGCCATGGCTAAGGGATTTGTTTGTAAAGATCTGTTCACCGGAATCTGCCCAGTCGCCATCCTGGTTAAAATCCATCC
>CAYNDN010000110.1:2604-3966 GCA_964395075.1 uncultured Lentimicrobiaceae bacterium
AACATTCACCGTTGCTCCCTGCGATAACATGGGAAAAACTACGCCGTCTTCATCGTCTAAGTTGTTATTGTCGTCACCAATACAATTCACGTTTGGTTGACCATCTGTTTCTGCATCGATCAAATAACCTAAAAACAGATTTGGTGTGACAGGAATCTGGTGACGGGCACCTGAGCTGGCCGCAAGTGTTGGATAGCCGGGATTGTCGGGGGCATCACCCCAATCGAAATTACCGGTACTGGGAATAAGTCCGAAAATCGCGCGCTGCCCGTAAGTGAAGTTATATCCCACGGTGGGGTTCAGGCTTGTGAGTGAATAATAGCCATCATACCATCCACTCCAGCCCCAGTTTACATGAAAGTAATTTGAATTATTATAACCATCCACATTAAAAGCGTGGCCCATGGTGTAGTTGGCATCATACCCCACAAATACCAGCGGACGGCTTAAATCCAGTTCGCTTTTCACTGCATTTTCCCACGCCGTAATGGTTGCATAGTTCGACCGGTAATTCCAGTAAATGTTATTATCGTAAATGAAATTATTTTTGAGCGCATCGATGATATCCTGCTCCCAGTTTGGCCCAAAGGGTGCTGAGGCGGATGGCCCATAATTCATATTTACTGCTACTCCACAATGGAAAATCAATTTGGCAACCTCAGCGTTGGTGTTGAAAATAAAAGCCGGCATAGCTGCGTAATTGTAAGTTGCAGCACCAAAGTTTGCACTGATGGTGCCATAGGTAGGGTGGAAATAGCTGTTCGATCCGGTTCCCGTGCCTGGATGTTGCCAGTATTTCATCACCTGAGCCATAGATGTCGCCACACATCCGGCATAAGCATGCCCGCCGGGACCGTATATATCCGCCGGACATTGCTGGTTATAATACTGGTTTTGATTCCAGGTGGTTGACAACAACGGAGAAACAGATTTTGATTCGGGTGCTGCCGGAGCATATTTTTCATATTTATCCCACAAGGCGTCTATTTCTCCTGTTGATTCAATTCCATTGCTGATCACCTCAGCAGCCTGTGCTGCATAATTGCTTAAAAAGTAACTTAACGAAACAGGAATGTTGTTTCCTGTCCAGCTACCCATGGTTGAGAATCCGGCAACCGGTTTCAGATGGTCATCTGCCGAAACAATGATAAACCCATCGTTCTGGTTGATGTTGAAAATGTAAAGCAGCGTAACACCGTTAAGGCGTTCTACTGACGCAAGGTTCAAATTTACCTGATCGTATTTAAGTGCTTGGGTTTTATTGCAATTTTCCCAATAGTAGTTTTTACCGACAACTGCGGCATCTTCTTTTGTTACTTTTTCTGCGAAAGCTGAGAGAGAGAGCATCAGCAGCAGAATCAT
>CAYNDN010000110.1:3976-10773 GCA_964395075.1 uncultured Lentimicrobiaceae bacterium
TCATTCCGATTGTAAAGGATTGTGTTTTCATGTCTTTTTGTTTTTGTGTTAGTAATTAGTTAGATTGAAAACCAATAGTCCAATGCTGTGCCAATTGCATGAAAATATATTTAAATTAATGTATATAAAAATCGTTACATGTTGATTATGTGGTGATTAAAATTTTAAAAATTCATTTTAATCGAATAATCACATTAAATATTTTAAAAATTTATATGGGTGAAATCACCACAATGGGTGAAAACTATGGGTGAAAATTAGATATGAAAGATGATTTGCTTTTTGGATGAATTACAAAACAGGTATCTGTTTTATCCCCCGGCGGGATATTTTCGGTACCTGTTTAGGGATTTTGGATCAATAAAACATAAAAACTACTCCACCACCTTCTGGATAATAATGCCATGCTTTTTGATGCGGTGTTTCAGTGCATCGCGCGACAGGCCCAGCAGATCAGCAGCTTTGATCTGGTTTCCGCTGGTCTCCCTTAGTGCAGCTTCAATCAGGTTTTTTTCATTTTCATCCAGGTTGAACGACTGCATTTCCGGTGCAGATGATTTTACAGAACTATCCGGTTGATCACCAATATTGATCGAAAAATCATCAGGGGTGAGCTGCTTACCGTCATAAAGGATCAACGCTCTTTCCACCATATTGCGCAGCTCGCGCACGTTGCCGGGGAAATTATAACGTTTCAACCGGGTAATCAAATCTTTGTTGATGACGGGTGATTGCTTTTTCTTTTTGGTGCAAAGCTCATCCACAAAATGAACAAGCAGGGGCTCGATGTCTTCAGGGCGTTCGCGCAATGGCGGGATGTTGATGATAAATGTATTGATGCGGTGATAGAGGTCGAGCCTGAATTTTTCTTCCTCAATCATCTTTTCAATGTTTTTGTTGGTGGCCGAAATAATCCGAAGATCAACCTCGATTTCTTTGGTGCTGCCAATGCGTTTTATTTTTCGTTCTTCCATGGCGCGCAACAGTTTAGCCTGCAGCGAAAAGGGCATGTCAGCAATTTCATCCAGAAAAAGGGTGCCGCCGTTGGCCATTTCAAAGAAGCCTTTTTTGTCCTCTTTGGCATCAGTAAAAGCACCTTTTTTGTGACCGAAAAATTCGCTTTCGATGAGTGTGTCGGGGATGGCCGAGCTGTTGACCGGCACAAAAATCTGCTTCTTACGGTCGCTGGCATAGTGGATGATCCTGGCAAGTATCTCTTTTCCGGTGCCATTTTCACCGGTAATTAAAACACTGGCTTCGTTATCACGGGCTACTTTTATGGCAATATCCACCACCTTGATAATTTGCTGGCTTTGGCCAATAAAATCGCGCTGCATGGTGTTTTCAAGCTCCCGCGAAATCAGGGATTTTTGATCCTCGATGGTTTCCAGCCTGTTGAGCAGTTGCACATACTTGCCGGTGCGCTCTATGGCAAAAAATATCTCGGAAAGGCTAAACGGTTTCCGCACAAAGTCGATGGCTCCCTGCCGTTGTGCTTCTATCACAATGTCGATATCTTCCTGGCCGCTCACCATGATCACCTCCGTGGCCGGATAATCTTTTTTGATCCTATTCAGGATATCGATCCCATTCAGGTCGTTGGGAATCATAAAATCGAGCAGGGCAATATCGATGTTGTGTTCTTCAAGAATCCTGAAAGCATTTTTTGAGCTGTTGGCTTCAAAAACCAGGAACCCTTTTCGCGAAAGCTGTTTATTGAGCTGTTCGGTAATTTTAGTTTCATCATCCAGTACAAGAACCCTGATGGCATCCATAATTTTTTGCTGATTTGGTGAACTTGACAAAGGTAGTAATTCAAATTTACAGATGAAGCGAAAAGCTGCAATAAGCATAATACCCAACCTGGACAAGCCTTAATTAAAAAGGTGCTTTGTGATAATCGAAGGTTTGTCCGTCAACAAACTCCTTGATGCGGCGGGCAATGCGCACAAATATGGTGAGGTTTTTCAGGTTGAGGTATGCGATGGCGTCTTCTTCCCCACGGCTGGCTTCAGCCAGTTTCACGTAAAAATCCATTTTGTGGTTTTTAAGCCATCGCATGGCGGTCTCATCGTCAACCGAAGCCGCATCAAAGGCAGCATAATGGCGGTACCCGTTTTTTATCAACCAGTCGATAGCATCAGTATTTCCACGGATTGCATTGGAAAGGGCGGCAAGTTCCGGATATCTGTTTTCCATCAGCCAGTGGAAAAATTCATTTTTCCCTGCAATGGCCATCTCCAGTGCCAGCAGAATTTTCACTTCATATTGATACAGGTGCTTCAAAACAACTTTTGATTCGTTGTTGCAGGAAAACTGCTAATAAAATTTTTAATAAAAATAGTTTTCCTTCGCAGCATATTTACAACAACTCGTCAATCCGGGCTGCAAGTTTACGGTCTTTTCCGGTTATTACATTTCCTTCATCATGAGTTGAAAGGTTGATTTCGACCCGGTTGTAAACATTGCTCCAATCAGGGTGATGGTTCATCTTTTCGGCTATCAACGCCACCTTCGTCATAAAAGCAAATGCTTCAATGAAGTTCTTAAATTCAATAGTCCGGGTTAGTTTGTTGTTTTGTTCTTTCCACATAGTGAGATTCGTTATTTGTTATTTGTTAATAAGTTATTGGTTATTCGTAACTTGTTATTTCATTTGACTTTAATAAACACTGTATTTTATCCTGTTTTCATGAAGCTGATCTGCAATTTTGTAGAGCTCTTCTTTGGGCACTACCTGGAGGTTTTTTGCAGGTGTAGCCCTGTCGATAGGATAGAGCATCACATACCGTGGCCTGATGTAACGGAGATGGTTGAGCCATGCCATGATCTCAGCCGGTTTGGTGTTGTCGATTACTTCACCATCCACTGTTCCGCGTACAAAAAGTGTTTGTATAATCGCTTTCTGACGGAATTTCCTGAGCTGCTGCACAATGCTGTCGAGGGTAAGTTCCTTTGGCCGGGGCCTGTTTATTTTCTGAAACGTAACTTCCAGTCCGGCATCCAGCTTCAAAATATTGTTGTCGATCCTGTTGAGTGCCTCAAAAATTTCTGGTTTGTGAATGGTGCTGGAATTTGACAAAACGGTAATTTCAGCATGTGGGAAATATTTTGAACGCAGCATCAGAGTATCTTCAATGATACCATGAAATTCAGGATGTATTGTGGGCTCCCCGTTGCCGGCAAAAGTTATGGAATCCGGAATGTTTTTATCCAACTTCAGTTGAACCAGTTTTTCTTCCAGGTCATCACGTACCTGGTTTCTGGTGGGTAGCCCGCCATCGCCGTCTTCGCTATCTTTGTTCCAGCCACATTCGCAATAAATGCAATCAAAAGTGCACATCTTTTTATTTACAGGCAGCAGGTTTATCCCTAAAGAATTCCCCAACCGCCTGCTCTTTATAGGTCCAAAAATGGTATCATTGAACAAAAATCCTGACATGTTTCTTTCTTTTCATGAACAAAAAATTACTTTTTCAAACCCATCACCGATGATTTAAAACAATCAAACAGGCATAATGTTAATCCGCTATAAATAACACAAAATTGCCCAAAAATCGTACTTTTGCGGCGAATTTTTGCCATGGCCAAACTGAAGGAAATACGACAGCCTATTGAAGAGCACATTGAACTTTTTGAGAAGAAGTTTAGAAATTCTATGAAGAGTAAGGTGCCCCTGCTCGACACAATCACACAATACATTTACAAACGTAAAGGCAAGCAAATGCGCCCCATGTTTG
The DNA here is from genome assembly GCA_964395075.1 of uncultured Lentimicrobiaceae bacterium. Lineage (GTDB taxonomy): Bacteria > Bacteroidota > Bacteroidia > Bacteroidales > 4484-276 > SABY01. Next base: position 7,717 of record CAYNDN010000110.1, read on the forward strand.
TGTTTTTTTCGGCAGGTATTTGTGGCGATATCAACGAATCGAGTTACCGGGCAGCTTCACTGATTGAGCTTTTGCACACGGCAACCCTGGTTCATGATGACGTTGTGGATGACTCCAATGTACGCCGTGGCTATTTTTCCATCAATGCACTCTGGAAAAATAAAATAGCAGTTTTGGTGGGCGATTACCTGCTTTCGCGTGGGTTGCTTCTTTCTTTGGAAAATGACGAGTTTGAATTGTTGAAGATCGTTTCAAACGCCACCCGCGAAATGGCCGAAGGAGAGCTGCTTCAAATTGAAAAAGCCCGCAGGCTGGATATTAAGGAAGAGATTTACTTCGAAATCATCCGTAAAAAAACAGCATCACTCATTGCGTCTTGTTGTGCTGCCGGTGCTGAATCCGTAGGTGCTGATGCTGAAACGGTAAAGAAAATGCACCAGATTGGTGAGTATGTGGGCATAGCTTTCCAGATTAAAGATGACCTTTTTGATTACCAGGACAGCAGTTCAATAGGTAAACCCAATGGTATTGATATTAAAGAACAAAAAATGACTTTGCCTCTGATTTATATGCTTAACAATTCAATTGGCAGCGACAAGCGAAAAGTGATCAATGTGGTGAAAAAGCACAACAATAATCCGGGTAAGGTAAACCAGGTTATCGATCAGGTGAATCACAGCGGAGGCATCGAATATGCCACCCAAAAAATGTACGAATACCAACAAAAAGCCTTTGAACTGCTTTATGAATTTCCGGAAAGCCCTATGCGTAATTCCTTTGAAGAGCTGGTGAAATTTACCGTTGAGCGGAATAAGTAATCCACGTCTTTTTGCAGAATCGCATAATTTTTTGCTGCTGAGTTTCAATATTTCAATTTTACGTACATTTGTTCAAATGTTTTACAACTTCAATATAAAATATCCGGAGAACCTGCCTGATGCCCTTCAAATGACAGCTGCGCAGTTTGAGTCAGATGCAAAAATGGCTATGGCAGTTAAGCTTTTTGAATTGGGGAAACTTTCATCAGGAATAGCAGCTCAGCTTGCCGGAGTTGACCGCATTTATTTTTTACTTCAGCTGCACAAATATGGTGTGAGCATGATAGATCTCACCCAGGAAGATTTAGAATCTGATTTATCCAATGTCTGAAAAGAAAGCTAAAATCGTAATCAATACTGGTCCCATAATTTCCTTGGTTGCTGCAATGGGCAATCTGGATATTCTTCAAAAGCTTTTCGATCAGGTTTACGTTCCACTTGAAGTTAAGGATGAGATTTTGATGTCTGCTTCAAAGCAATTTGCGGCAAGAGAATTCATTGACGCTGCTTTTTTAACCAAAGCTGAAAAATACCAGAGAATTAATCCATTTTTACAAAATGTTCTTGACAGAGGAGAAGCATCGGTAATTCAAATGGCCATTGATAAAGAGATTACCACAGTTTGTATTGATGAGAAAGCAGGAAGAAGGATAGCAAAACTTAATAACCTTCAATTAACAGGTTCAGTGGGAATATTGATCAAGGCAAAAAACTCAGGATATATTTCATCAATACGTAAAGCAATTGAAAGCATGAAATCCAAAGGAATATACCTCTCTGAAAGTGTAATAAATTTTGCACTTGAAATGACTGAAGAAAAAAAGTAATACCGATTTTCGATTAACAACTAAAGAGCAACTACCTACCCCAACCTGAACTCCTCCACCACCTCATACACCGGCCCCTGTGGCCTGAGTTTGCTTTCGATGAGATAAAAATTTTTGACAGGGATGGTTTGTAAATCCACATTTTTGAATTTGTCGATGGTTTGTTGGAAAAAGCGTTTGTTATTGATAAATTTTATCCGGCCAACCGTAACATGTGGCCTGAAGTTTTGCCTGTCGCGCTCCCAGCCAATTTCTTCCACGCCATCCAAAACGTCGTTGGCCAGCCGCTCAATGTCAAAGCTGTTTTGCATCCCAAACCATATTACCCGTGGATTATAGGAACTGCCAAAAATCCCGATGTCTTTCAGATGCAACTTAAAAGGATCCAGCCGAACGGCTACTTCATCAAGGATTCCACAGATATCATCAATTTTGTTTTCCGGTGTTTCTCCAAAAAATTTCAGGGTAAGGTGGATATTGTGTGGTTCAACCCATTTAATTTTTTCGTGGCTGAGCCCGTCTCTTAGCTGATTGTAAATATCCACCATCCTGTCATCAGGTTCAACCTTTACTGCTGCAAAAAGTCTTTTCATGGCAACGATTCGTTATGTTGATTGCCGCAAAAATACTTTTATGGTCGAAATCAAACAGAAGCTCCCCAACTTGGACAAGCCAAAACCAAAAAAGGGGGGCTTTTAAAGCATGTATCATGTTTTGGCTTATCCAAGTTGTCGGCAAAATTTCTAAATTTTTTATTAAATTCATGTCCTTGCTAATTTACATCATTCTCATTGTTTTACAACAATTTAGAAATTTTGCTAAAGAATCTTTCTACTCATATTTTGCCAAAAAATGGCAAAATATGAGTAGAAAGATTCTAACGCTTCACCCACTTTCCGTTGGCTACAATTTTATTTTGATAGGTGACCAGGTAAGGATATGTCCCTGCTGGAATGACGCTGGTGTTAACCGTTTCCATCCGTTCGTCGAGCATGGTTGACAAAACAAGATTGCCGTTGAGGTTGAAAAGTTCAAACAAAGCGCCACTGACCTGAGGTCCCGATTGAATCCTTAAAAATTCACTACCAGGATTAGGATACACGATGGCATCCTGCACGGTAATTCCTATGGGCTCTTCCCCGGCACCAACGATCAGGCCGTCTTCATTGACTTTTATGATGTAAATGTCACGGAAGTTATCATGCATCTGGTCATCATAAACACTGCCGGCCATCAAACAGCCCCCATCCTGAGTGGCGATTAAATCCCATAAGTTATAATAGGCATCACCACCATAAAACTTTTGCCACTGAACTTCGAGGTTACTATTAAGTTTGTTTAGAAAAAACCATGAATCTATAGGAAGATAAGAGCCTAACCCCATACTTTTTGTTCCGCCATAATAGATATTA
>CAYNDN010000111.1:0-10134 GCA_964395075.1 uncultured Lentimicrobiaceae bacterium
CACAGCATACTAAGGTATTCGAGGATTTGGATTTTGAGCAACAACGAAGAAGTTGAACTTTAGAGACGAACACTAATTATTTATTAATTCTTCGGCTGTTTGAAGAGCTGAGCTGCTAATGCGGGTGTCTGAAAGCATTTTTGCAATCTCGGTAATACGTTCTTCCTTATGAAGCTTTTTGATGATGGTTGTGGTGGATTGATGATCAGTTTCTTTGAGCACTAAGTAATGGTTTTTTCCCCGGGCTGCGATCTGTGGCAGATGTGTGATGGAGATTACCTGAATCACTTCAGCTAAGTCCTGCATAATTCCTGCCATTTTACCCGCAATTTCACCCGATACTCCGCTATCAATTTCATCAAAGATTATGGTGGAAACAAGGTTAGTTGCTGCAATTTGCGATTTAATGGCAAGCATCAGGCGCGATAGTTCTCCACCACTTGCTATTTTCGACATTTCCTTTAATTGCATCCCTTTGTTGGCATTAAACAAAAAAGTTACCTGGTCGAAACCAGCAGAAGTGAGTTTTTTGCTTTTTTCAATATTCAGCTTTACTGTGGCATCAGGCATACCAAGTTCTTTAACCACTCTTGATATTTTACTTTCGAGTTTTTGTTTGGAAGTGTGCCTGCTAGCAGAAAGCTTTTCGGCCAAATCCCATAGCTCTTTTTCCATTTTCGTTGTGGCTTGCTCTGCTTCAAAAATATTATCTTTCAACGATTCAAACGCACTTATTTTTTCATGATAATCTGCTTTGATCATTTTCAACTGCTCAATTCCGGAGGCTCTGTGTTTTTGTTCGAGGTGATAGATTATATTCAGTCTTTCATTCACTTCAATGGCCCGCTGTGGGTTTACCTCTACACGCTCATTAATTTTTTCCAGATCACCGTTTAGATCAGAAATATCCAGGTAACTACTTTCCAACCTGTTAAAAACTTCTTCAAGTTCTTTGGAAAAATCCTTTACGGATTTCATTTCGGATAACAAACCGCTGAAAATTTCATTTAAACCCTGTTCACCCTCAAGAATTTGAATGGCGTGACTTAAACTTGTTTTTATCTCTTCAGCATGATTAAGCACCTCAAGTTCCTGCTCCAGTTCTTCTTTTTCTCCATCAACCAATTTTGCTTTGTCCAGCTCCTCAAACTGAAATTTGAGGTAGTCCTGTTCAGCAGCTGCTTTAGCTTCCTGCTCTTTTAAATTTTCCAATGCATGGAGTTTGCTGTTATAATTGGAAAACAGCTCTTTATAGGCCGTTAAATTTTTTCCATTTTCGCAAAAACTGTCAATAACGCTAAGTTGAAAAACAGGCGATTGCAGAAGTAAAGAGCTGTTTTGTGAATGAAGATCAACCAACTTACCGGCAAGTTCTTTCAATACGGAAAGGCCAACCGGGGTATCGTTGATAAAAGCACGAGATTTTCCTGATGGTAGAATTTCGCGCCTTAAAATGGTAATTTCCGGGTCGAAATCCAGGTTATTATCATGAAAAAAGCTTTCCACTACCACGCCTTTTGTAAGGAAAACACCCTCAACAACACATTTCTCGGTTTTGCTTTTAAGAGATTGCAAATCAGCACGATGCCCGAGAATCAGTGAAAGTGCACCCAGGATAATCGATTTGCCGGCACCTGTTTCGCCGGTTAGCACAGAGAAGCCCGGAAAGAATTCAGTTTCAAGGCTGTTAATAAGTGCGTAATTCTTTATGGATAAATGTTTTAGCAAATAGCTGGTTTTTCTAAAATCAGGGCAAAAATATAGAAAACTAAAGAAGAATAGAAAGGAGAGAAATTAACAAAGCTTAATTCCCACTGATAATTTTTTGATAGTCGTTGGCATGTGATGGGTCTATCTCTTTCAGGATGTTCACTGCTTTTGTTTTATCCATTGGTGCCGCATCGGAAAAAATGTTGATAAATTCATCACGTTTTGCCTCCATTACCAACTGCATAATAAAAAGACGGGGCTTTTCGCGATGAGCCCGTTGCAATAACTCCAGGGCTTCCATCGCTCCTGAGCGGCCTTTTTCCACATTATCATACATGAGGTCCAAACCGTGCCTGTAGTATTGATACATAGCTTTGCGAACGGTACTGTATGATGAGTTATTGAAATTTTCGGCCAGCCAATATCGGTTTTTCATGCTTTCGAAAGCTTTCCATCCTGATTCACGGGCACTCTGAGCCATGTTTACCACATTTTGTGCTTTTTCAAAATAGGGTGATCCGCCCATATTTTGGAAAGAATCAAAATCCATTCCCAGAAATATGTAGATATAAAAAGCTATGGTGGCTGTTAGGTTTGAAGAAAACGAACTTTCACTAAATTCAATGGGTTGCCCTTCCTGCCACTGAAACTGAAAATCCTCATCAATGTAATTAAATACGGTGGAATTGTAAGAAGTGCCATAGACCGGGCGTTTTAAAACCAGGTTAATGCGGCCACGGTACTCATCCGAAGATAACTCCTCCATAATAGTGATACCGATTGTACATTCGATGCGTTCGTCGATGGTATAAGAGTACTGGGTCCAGTGTTTGTCGTTGACAAATTCATACAACCCTTTTCGCAATTCGTTGAATTTTTCCCGGTTAGTTTGCTGAATCTGGGGAGCCGATACCTGCACTGAGGCGTTGAACTCCTGTGCCTGTGCTGAAATGAAAATTAAAACTGATGATATAATGAGCAAGAAAAGTTTTCGCATGAATGATCAATTTTTATGGTTGAAATCCCATTAAATCAGGGAAGTAATTCGATCAAGAATATCAACAGCCACTTCTTTTTTCGGTTTCAATTCAACCTCAAATTGTTGCTTGTTTTTATCAATGATCGTAACTTTATTGGTTGATACACCAAATCCGGCCCCCTTGTCCCTGAGAGAGTTTACAACGATCAGGTCAAGATTTTTATTATTGAGTTTTTGAACTGCATTTTCGATGGCATTTTTGGTTTCTAAGGCAAAACCAACCAGTAGTTGTCCCCGTTTTTTGCGCTCTCCCATTTCTGCCAGTATATCAACAGTTGGTTTGAGTTTTATCGTATCGGGATTCTGATCCTTCTTGATTTTTTCGTTGGCAACTTCATGTGGTGAAAAATCAGCAACTGCAGCCGACATGATTGACACATCTGCATGATCAAAGTTTTCGATTACTGCCTGATGCATTTCGGCGGCAGAGATAACATCAATTCTTTGGATTCCGGGAACATTGGTTTGCAGGTGTGTTGGGCCGGAGATGAGTGTAACGTGTGCACCTCTGTTTGCAGCCTCCTCAGCAATAGCGTACCCCATCAGGCCGGATGAATGGTTACCAATAAAACGTACCGGGTCGATGGCTTCCCATGTTGGACCTGCAGTTACCAGGAAATTTTTGCCTGCAAAATCATCTCCTTTCCGGAAATATTTTTTAAGGACTTCCGCGATTTGCTCAGGTTCTTCCATCCGGCCGGCACCACTTAAGCCACTGGCCAGTTCTCCGGTTTGAGGTTCAATCAGTAAATTACCGCGCTTTAACAGCCGGTTTACGTTTTCTGTGGTAGAAGGGTGCCTGAACATATCGAGGTCCATGGCAGGGGCAAAAAACACGGGGCATTTTGCTGATAAGTAAGTAGTTACCAGCAAATTATCAGCCATACCTGAAACCATCTTGCTCAGGGTAGCAGCAGAGGCGGGTGCAACCAACATGGCATCGGCCCACAGGCCCATGTCAACATGGCTGTTCCAGGTGCCATCTTTCTCATTAAAAGGAAAGGTTAAGGCAGGGCGTTTTGATAGGGTTGAAATGGTTAAAGGGGTAACAAAATCACGTGCATTTTCAGTAAGAATAACCTGAACTTCGGCACCTTCCTTAACCAGCAGGCGGATAAGTAAAGGAATTTTAAAAGCTGCAATGCTTCCTGTGATCCCAATGATGATTTTTTTGCCTTTCAGCACCACTATTCAATAATGTCGGTGGTTGTTTTTTCCTGAGCTTCTTTTGATGGATTCCTGTAATAAATCTGATCATCCAGAAACTCCTGAACAGCCATTAGTGTTGGCTTTGGAAGCCGCTCATAAAACCTTGCAATCTCAATTTGCTCGCGGTTTTCAAATACTTCTTCCAGGTTATCGCTCGATGATGCAAACTCCGAAATCTTTTTATTGAGTTCCTCTTTCAACTCCAGTGAAATCTGGTTTGCACGTTTCGACAGCAATGCAGTGGTTTCGTACACGTTACCGGTAACTTTATTAAAATCGCGCATTTTACGTGTAACTGCCGTACTGTCGGTTTTAATTTTCTTGTAATCCATATCGTTAAATGTTTATAATTCTTCAAATCCTGATTCGCGTATTTCATTCTGAATCCGCTCCTTCATCTTCTCTACATCAGCCACATATTCACTTTCAGGGTATAGTGCTACAAAATCGTAATATGCTTTTACAGCACCATCAAACCTTTCCTTTTGTTTTTCCCTGATACTTTTCAAAGCAAAATTATAATATGCTGTGACAATATCATAAAGTATCTCTTCTTTGAATTCAGTATCCGGGTATTCTTTCAGCAGGTTTTCATAAGATATGATGGCCGCCCTGTAGTCTTCCATCTTAAAATACAAGGTAGCTATATTGTAAGATTTCTTTTCAAGTTTATCTCTCAATTCAGTAATCAGGTCATTGGCTTCTTTTGCTTTATCGCCAAAAGGATATCTGTTAATAAACAACTGAAATTCATCAATGGCTTCGCGCGTAACGGATTGATCGAGGCTAAAACGCGGACTGTCGAGATATTTACAATATGCCGTCATGAATGCTGCTTCCTCGGCAAATTCTGATGAAGGATAATTAATCGAAAACCGTTTAAAATAGTAGCTGGCCATGATGTAATCGCGTTCATGGTAATAGGCGTAAGCATAATAATAATAAAGTTTTTCGGCCTTATTGGTACCACGGTAAACGGGGATCAGTTGTTCAAAAACCTGCAATGCACGGTAATAATCACCGGATTCGTAATACTCAATTGCTTTTTCGTATTTCATTTCATTATCCGTACTCTTGAGCAACTTTTGATGTTTGCTACATGAGGAAAGGACTATCGCAATGGAAATCAATAAAATAAATCCGGATTTTTTAAACATGGGCGCAAAAGTAATATATTTTCACGGATTGGATAACGTGATAATCTGTCAAAAATTTTCATATCATCGAAGATAACCTGTTCATTTCTTTTTGATCCAATAAAAAGCTGTCGGTATTGATAATCAACCGAATTGTTATAATTTTGCAACTTCAAAATTTATAATCAAATCTTAACACATAATGGATATTTTCGATAAGTTCAAAAATATGGGCCCTTTGGGCAAATACAATCGTGAAGCATTTGGATACTTTATGTTTCCAAAGCTGGAAGGGGAACTTGGGCCGCGTATGAAATTTATGGGCAAAGAGATGCTGGTTTGGTCGGTGAATAATTATCTGGGGCTGGGTAACCATCCCGAAGTAAGAGCAACTGATGCTGCCGCTGCCAAAGAATGGGGCCTTGCCTACCCCATGGGTGCCCGAATGATGTCAGGTCACACCAGTTATCATGAAAAGCTGGAGCGGGAGTTGGCTGATTTTGAGAAAAAAGAAGATGCATACCTGCTCAACTACGGATACCAGGGCATGGTTTCTATCATCGAAAGCTTAGTGAGCCGTCGTGATGTGATTGTGTATGACTCTGAAGCCCATGCATGTATTATTGACGGATGCAGACTTCATTTTGGTAAACGCTTTGTGTATCCACACAACGACATGAACAACCTGGAAAAGGAACTGGAAAGAGCTAAAAAAATCACATCCCAAACAGGCGGCGGTATTCTGGTTATTACAGAAGGTGTGTATGGTATGTCAGGAGACCTGGGTAACTTAGTGGATATTGTAAAGTTCAAGGAGAAATATGAATTTCGCTTGCTGGTGGATGATGCCCATGGCTTCGGAACGATGGGAAAAACAGGTGCAGGTACCAGTGAATATATGGATGTGATGGATAAGGTGGATGTATATTTTGGGACTTTCGCCAAGTCGATGGCCGGTATTGGCGGCTTTGTTGCCAGCAAGAAAGAAGTGATAGAATTTTTACGATATAATTTACGTTCACAGGTATTTGCCAAATCTCTGCCCATGCCAATGGTAATAGGGGCATTGAAGCGACTTGAACTCATAAAAACCAAACCTGAACTAAAAGATAACCTTTGGAAAATTGTTAATGCACTACAGGGGGGACTTCGCAAAAACGGCTTTAACCTTGGCAAAACAGAGTCACCGGTAACTCCGGTAATCCTTGAAGGTGGAATACCCGAAGCAACTCAGATTACTTATGACCTGAGGGAAAATTACGGCATTTTTTGTTCTATCGTCACTTACCCGGTAGTTCCCAAAGGTGTAATTCTACTCAGGCTTATCCCAACTGCTGATCACTCGCTCGATGACGTTGAATATACCATCAAAGCATTCTCAGAAGTGGGGCAAAGATTGGAAGCAGGAGAATATTCGAAGGAGATGATTGATGCGCAAACGTTCATGTAAGACTAAATAGCACCTACCGAATAAAATAAAACCCATGTTCATAGTTTGGGTTTTTTTAAACATATGTCAAAAAACGAAGAGCAAAAACCGGATTTAACTCACGATAGGAACAAAAGAACCTTCAACAATTTCCTGATCATTTTTTTTAATTCCCTGTCATATTTCATTATTGCATTCATTTTTATGTATCTGCTGTCGCATTTTGCCACAGCAATTGCAGCATTGCAGTTTGAATACACCAGCATCCTTTATTACCACAAGTTGGTTTATGCTATCGACTCCGGAGCCTGGACATCAGATGCCGTCAAGTTTCTTTTTAGCATAACACCTATTGTAGCATTGCTCATTGGCATTATTTTCCTTATCATCTACATTCAAATTTATGATAACCTGGCCTCTTTTAAAATATTCTTTTTATGGTGCTTTGCTTACGCGATTATTTGGTCGTTTGGAGCCTTATTGGCAGGAACAATTCTGGATAAGGGAATCGGGTATGTGGTGATGTATTTTTATTTTATGGATACCGGTAAACTAATCCTCTCGTTATTTGCCCTCACCATGTTACTGATTACCTCAACGGTAACAGCAAAGTGGTTTCTTTTTTCGGCCAACTCATACTTTAATCAGTTGAATGAGCACAACCGCAGCTTTTTTGCGTTTGCAAATGTTTTGCTGCCACTGCTGGTGGGCACTGCAATTGTTCTGGCAATAAAACTTCCGGAGCTAACCTATTATGAGATGTTTGTACTTTTACTTGGGTTAATCTTTGGTGTTCCAATTTTGCTGATGTATCCCACATTTCCCACATTCTTTTTTGATGAGTTTCCAATCAGGATCAAACCAGACCGGAAAGCAATTGGTTTAGCAAGTATTCTGCTCGTTGCTTACCGCGTAATTTTACATTTCGGTATCAGGATCAGCCCTGATATGTTCTAACTTGGACAATTCATAAAAATACATGTTCACTTCCTAAAATTTTCTTGAATTATTGAGGATAAAAAAAATGCAGTTCCCTGGTGGAACTGCATTTTTGTTCTGTGTAGCAAAAAAAACTATCTATTTGATAAAACTAATTTTTCGTGTTATCCAGATTCCATCAGTTTTGAGTTTAATTAGATAAATTCCTGATTCCCGCTTACTCATGTCAATATCAAGGTAAATATCGCCCACACTACCCGATTCCACGATTTTACCGGTATAGTCGAAAAGCAGGTAAGCTTCTATTTCGGCAGGAGCTTCAACATGAAGTAAATTTCCGTATTCAACCGGGTTCGGATAAACCTTCAACGCATCATCCAACAGTTCGGCAATTCCTATGGTACTGTCAACAATAATAAAATCTTCGATGGTCTTCGAATCCGAACCAAATTCGTTTTGTACAATAAGCGTAACATCATATTCTCCTGGTTCCTCAAAAGTTACCAATGGGTTCTGCTGGCTGGAAGTAGCAGGTGTACCACCTTCGAACACCCATGCCCATGAGGTTGGGTTATTGGTGGTTAGGTCAGTAAACTGTACACTTTCGCCCTGATGGATATGTGTTGTATCGGCTGTAAAATCCGCCACAGGTAACAATGGTGGTGTGGAACAACTTATCAATGCCTCCCAGCCGGGTAGCGTTACAGAATAATCAGAATGGAACTCAAAGGTTAGGGCACCATCCTCGTTATCTGCTTCTATTGTTCCCGGATAATCTGTTCCACACCAGGTTCCCAGCAAGGTTGCATTGGTTGAGGTACCATCATAAATTTTCAACCAATCGTAATCGCAATTGGCATTATATTCTACATCAAACATTACAAATTCAACAATTATGTTCGACCCTGCTGTTCCAGGCATGAAGGTCATCACGAAATCCTCATCATTAGAATAGTCGCCACCCTGGCCTCCTGTATCATAAAACAATCCTGTGCAGGTAGTGATGGTTTCGTTGCTCATCAAAAACTCAGCATTTACCGAAATATAGTCTTCCTTCAGCATGGTTTCGGTATTGCCGTCACCATCTGTTACCATGAGTGAAACATCAAAGGAACCTGTTTCATTCCAAGTAATTCCAGTTGGATTTTGCACTGTTGATGTTGCTGGTGTTGCCCCTTCGAAGGTCCATTCCCAGGCAACAGGGTTTCCATAAGAAAGGTCGGTGAAGTTTACCAAACTGCCGATAGAAACGGATGTTGATGAGGCTGCAAAATCAGCGATCAGACTGCCGGCATCCAATTCAACATCCAGGTTTACTGCATTGTATTTTGAAATTACAACATCCTGAATGGTTACCGGATATTTTCCAGGTGCTGAAAAGGTGATATCATAAGTTCCTTCGTCGAGCAACCGCTGATAAAAACCTGTCCGGGGATCAGTAAACGCCATTGAGCTGTCGATGTCGTGTCCTTCGATAAAGATCATTGCATGTAAAGGGTCACCTGTGTCTGCATCTGTAACCACTCCATTTACACCATAAGTACATTGTTCGATGTAGTTTAACAGGGATCTGTAGTTCCAGTCCCAGTGGTCAGGGAGCTGAGATGGTGACAATAATTTCACATCCGAGAGTTCCATGGTAACCTCGCGGCACTGATGAAAATAATTCATATAATCCTGGCGGCCACCATTAATTGTGTACCACTGATATCCATTTGTGATACCATTATCATATTCGTTCATGTAATTCGCGGGTGAATACAGATGAACTGTGTCTACGTACTCTCGACAAACATAAACCCACCAATCATTGTCGGCAGCAAGCTGTGGCCAGGTATCCCAGGGATAGTTTAAAACCTCGGTACCACCGTGCATGTTGGCGGCCATCACAAAATGTTCTTCTTCGGCAAGTTGCATAAATGCAACCGTTTCGGCCTGCCAATCATTGCCATCAGGGTGCGGGCCATCCTCAGGATCAGGATAATTACGGTTCAGGTTAACATAATTTGCATTATTACGGGTAGCACCATTTACGGTGTTGTTACCTCCGGCATAGGTACCATCGGGATTTGCAGCCGGGTTAATCCAAATTTCGATGTTATCCACCATGTTGGTTACACGCGGATCTGTGCCATAATTCTCAAGTAAATAGTCGATCAGGCGAAGCAACAGCACATAGCCTGTAGTTTCATCACCGTGCATGGTTCCGGTATATAAAAACTGGGGTTCTGCTTCGCGGGTTCCAACATTATCAGAAATCTTTGCCATCATCAATTCGCGTCCTTCAACAGATTGGCCGATAGAAAACACCTCGCAAATATCAGGATGATCAGCAGCAAACTGATACATCATGTCGAGGTAACCATCATAAGTGGGATAAAAATCCCATTCGTCAATTTCCTTCACATCAATTTCGTAACGCATCTTTGGGTTTTTCAATAACTCGCCGGGCTTTGGCAACAATTCAAAATCATCGATAATTTTAAGAAATGCTTTCATTTCTTTTTTATTGGCATAGGCGAATATTGTTTCGCCATCAACATCATCGATGGAAACAATTTTTGTAAGCTGATTCAAATTGTGTTGGCCAGGATTGAACTTGAAATAAATTTCTCCTCTTTCCCCAAAAATTTCGTTGACCGAGTGTTGCTGAGCATTTAGAGCATTTGCAA
>CAYNDN010000111.1:10144-10739 GCA_964395075.1 uncultured Lentimicrobiaceae bacterium
GCAAGAAGAAAGGTAATAAGTGCTACGAGTAGGCTTTTGTGATTCATTTTACTTTTTGGTTTTTAATGCATTATATTCAGTTATCAAATTATTTAATTTCAGGTAAACTGATTTATTGATCCTAACAACAGGGAGACGGAGGTTATTCTGCGCGAGGTCTAGGATTTGCAGGGCAGCCTTTATTCCTCCCGGACTGCCATCTTCAAACAATGTTTCCATAATATTAAACAAATCATAATGGATTGCAGCACCATTGGCAAAATCACCCTTCAAACAGTAGTTTACCATTGTGGAAAACTCTCTTGGGAAAGCATTAGCAGTAACCGAAATAACACCAGTGGCACCCAGTGCCATCATAGGAACGGTTAGCTGATCGTCACCGGAAAGCACCTCAAAATGGTCGGGTTTATCTTTTATAATGCCCGAAACCTGCAATAAATCGCCGGAAGCTTCTTTGATTGCAACAATATTATCAAAATCATTGGCGAGCTGAAGGGTGGTTTCAATACTGATATTTGCGCCGGTTCGTCCCGGAACATTATACAGTATTATGGGCAGAGGCGAAGCACTGGCAATGGTTTTGTAATGCCGATAA
>CAYNDN010000112.1:0-2918 GCA_964395075.1 uncultured Lentimicrobiaceae bacterium
AATCAAAAGATTTTTGACGAAGCTGGATCAGCAGTCCGCCAATCACTTTTTTATACAGATATGTTGGTTCCTTGAGGCGGTCGGGAACGATATTGTCGATGTTTTTCACAAAAATGATATTGCCTTTCAGGTCGTTCAGGTTTTCGATCAAAGCGCCGTGTCCACCCGGACGGAACAGAATGCTGCCATCTTTTTCGCGGAAGGGCTCATTTTCCATGTCAACGGCCATGGTATCCGTAGCCGGCTTTTGTTCCGAAAATGTGATGTTGTATATTACATTGAACTTTTTCTCGTAAGCGGGGACAACTTCAGCTATCGCTTCATCAAATTTAGCGCGGTGTTCAGGCGAAACAGTAAAATGTACATGCACTTCGCGGTTTGCATCCATGGCATAATGTGCACCTTCTACCAGGTGTTCGCCCAACGACATCCTTGCGAAATCATCATACTGGTGAAATTTTAAAAGTCCTTTTGGCAGCTTGGCATATCCCAGGCCTTTATCGGTGAGCAGATAGGATACGATGACACCGTATTTTTTATCTTCCAGCAATTCAGCCAGGTCGAGCCCATTCTTTTTTAATGCATTCTTCAAATCATCAAAAAATGCAAATTTGTGGATGTTGTTGATGAAATACCAGACCGAGTTGAAGCTTTGGTCGGCATTGAATTTCTCCAGGTCTTCGGGAGTGCCTTCATAGCTTTCCATAAACTCAAAAAGATGCTTAAACATGCGTGAGGCTGCTCCTGATGCCGGTACAAATTTAAGGAGACCATACTTGTGCATTTCCTGGTTGTAAAATGCTGCCAGGCCGTTGATTTCGTTTTCTTCAAAAACCTGGATGCCATGGCCTTTGGTTGCGGCTGCGGTTAATTTGGCGTAAGGAAACCCCTTTTTAAAATTTTCAATTTGCTTTTGGATCAGTGCTTCACTGATGCCTTTTTGTTTGATTTGTTCAATATCTTTTTGTGTGAGCATATCTGTTATTGTTTTCAATTAATCTTTTTCTGAAGGAAGCAAATTTCGCAATAAAATTTCATTTCGCAATCAGGAATTTAGTGCTTTCGTTTTCTTAACAAAGGTTTAATACCTATACTTTTAGTTACCTCCTTAAATCCGCAGACTATTTTAAAAATGCCACGAATGCACGAATTATAAACGTTTTTACATCATTCATTTTTTGAATGGTAAAACTTCTAAGTAACTGATATATCAACACTAATGAAAATCCTTTCGGATTTTAGGTACCTGTAAAATGATTACTCCTTGATTGACCCATTAAATTAATATTTTCCAGTATCCACCTTTTCTACTACCGACTCTTTTCAAAATCCCTTTCCTTTTAAGCGCATCAAAATGCTTTTGCGCTGCTGATTTAGCAATGTTGAGTATGTTTGCGGCTTGAATGATTGTTATTGAATTCTGTTGGGAAACAATTAGCAGGAGTTCCTTTTGCCTGGATGGTAAATTAATATGTTTGCCGTTAAAAACAAGATAGTTGTCGGGGGTTTCGGTTTTTTCTATACCACCTTTTACCGGTTTTCGGCTTTTTTTTGTACCACCAATTTTTAGCTCTTGTTTCTTTGGTTTATCAATGGATTTGACCTTTCCGAGCGTTGTTTTTATACCACTTTCTATACCACCTTTTATACCACCTTGTGCTATTGAATCAATAACTTGTTTTTTATGGTGAGTGTCAAAATTCAGTCGGTAAAACGTTGTTAAGAATCCGTTTGTTAATACTTCAAGTTGAAAATCAACTTTCATATTGTCGCACTCTTTTTTAATTCGCTGAAAGCCAGAACCCCACTTATCTATGTCTCTTGTGTAATAAAACATTTCAGCAATTTTCGGATTTCTCAGAATTGATCTTTCCCTTCCACTAAAATAGTCATATGGAGTGAGACCAGGAGGGAATGTGCCGGGATTATAAATTTCAATGCGATCTCTGAAGAATGCAATTTCATTCGATTTCGGATCATTAAAATTTCTGTGAACGAAAGAATTAACAATCGCTTCTCGCATTGCATTTATGGGAACCTCCGGGATTTCATGTCTCTTCATATCATCCCGAAACTCTACCTTCCAATTAACTTTTTCAAGGAAGTAAGCCTCGGCTTTAGCCAAAAGATCAAACAAGTTGCCGGAAAAGTTTTTAATATCTAAAAATGATGTTTTATCATTTCCCTTAAATACTGCAAGTTGCAAACCGGCCGGTTGGTTATTACAGAAAAGATGCCATGCCGCATGAGTAAGGAAATCTCCTTTTATTAAACCCAATTTGCTTAGCATGATTTCCGGGTCTTCTTTTGACACCGGTTTTCTTCCTGCTTCATTTATCTGTTTGATGAACTTAAGCAGTGCTGTCTGATTGATTGATTCAAATTTCTTATCAGCTGGATTGCTATACCATTTACTTTGATAGATGTTTTTCTCCAATATCAGTTTTTCTAATTCAGGAGGATTAAGCAGTTTATCTTCATCTGCAACTCTGATATATGCCCTGCCGAAAGCAAAATAGGGAGCATCACTACCCTGAAATTTTACCTGCACATAATTCTTGTTCTTATCTGATAATTTTACGATTGTAGGAAAAATCTTTGGGTCAATGTGATTTGAGATTTTCTGTGAAATTGCTCTTAAAGTGTTATCAGAAACATCCTGTCCGACCACTAAACCACGATTGTTGACCCCAAAATATAGTTCTCCATGCCCATGTTTATTAAGGATAGCACAGATTGAAACAATTGCCTGATTTATTAGGCTTGTTGATTTCTTGAGTTCAACTTTTTCGCTTTCAAAAAATATCATTTATTGCTGAGTTTATTACTTTTCTTCTATTTGCCCCAGCAGCACCTCCACAGCTTTTTGCAGTTGCTCATCCTTTCCTTTTGCTTTTGCATCAGGTGCTGTTTCAACC
>CAYNDN010000112.1:2928-10719 GCA_964395075.1 uncultured Lentimicrobiaceae bacterium
TCCGAGCAATTCAAATGGGATCAACCAGGTAAACAGGTGCTGTTTCAACCAGGATATCAGGAACCGCCGGGCCATGTTCCATGTTCTCATCTGTGGCTTTTACATACCATGCCCTGAAAGGCAACCTGATGTAAGAACCATCTAAAAGTCCATTAGCTCCAGTGGAAATAACAGCTCCAAAAGTAGGTTGCCCAACTAAGGTCCCAATTCCCAATGTTTTGTAGGCGTGAGAGAAAATTTCGGCATTGGAATAGCTGTTTTCGTTGCATAAGGCGATAGAAGGTTTTGTCCAGGCATAGTAGGGCAGGCGCTCGCCATACGGATAATAGGGCCTGAAATTTTTGTGTTCCTTTTCGAGGCTTTCGGCAGCTCCTCTTGGAACACAGTAGGCATGCTGGTCAACATTGAGCAGGGTCATTAAAAAATCTGTGGTCCAGCCGCCGCCGTTAAACCGGACATCAATAACAATGCCCTCTTTGCCGTTGCCGGCTGCGGCCAGGTCGCGCTCAAAACGCTCAAAGCTGGTCCAGTTCATGCCTTGAATATGCAGATATCCCAGGCGACCTCCTGAATATTCTTCTGTGAGCTTTCTACGCTCCTCAACCCAGTCTTCGTACAACTCATTTCGTAAGCTGGAAACGGGTCGAATTACAACCTCCCTTTGCCCGTCAGGCCCTTCAACAGCCAGCAGCACTTCATTTCCGGCTTCACCTTCCAGCATCGACCAGAAGTTTATTTCGCCTGTAATTTCCACACCGTTAACCGAGGATATCACATCACCGGTATTTAATTTGCTTAGGGTTTTGTCAGCGGGGGCGTTATAAACCACATCTGTAATTTCCACACCGTTTTTTGCGGGTTTTACTTCGATGCCCAACATCCCTGTTGAAACTTTTTGGGTATTATACCTGCCGCTGCCTCCGCGTAAATCCATGTGGCTGGCGTTGAGTTCGCCGAGCATATAGTTGGTAATGTCGCGGAAGTCGAAATAGGTTGACGCTTTCATGGCCCAGGGCTTGTATTTTTTCTTCAATTTCTCCCAATCTTTGCCGTGAAAATCAGGATCATAAAACCGTTGATCCAGAGAGCGCCAGGCTTCTTCAAAGATTTGTTGCTTCTCACCTTCGTAATCTATTTTCATATTTGCGGCAAATACCACGGGTTCCTGCTTACTGGATTTGGGATCCATTGTGTAAAGTTTCCCGCCGCTTTTGAGCAGGGTTAATTTTTTGCCATCCGGCGAAAGCGAAACACCATAAGGTTTCTGATTATTTGTGGTGATTTGTTTCAAATCCTTGCCATTCCACTTGATGGAATAAAGGTCGTTTTCAGCCTTGTAGGTTTGTCTGGCATTGCGGTTTGTAACAAAGTAGAAGGTTTCGCCATCATCAGAAATTACCAGATCGGATTCGTTGCCGGGCAGCCCGGTTACTTGTTCCAGCCGCTCGTAGATGCGGTCAAAATCAATTTGGATGGGTTCATCACCGTCTTCATCATCCTTTTTCTTTTTGTCTTTCTTTTCGTCATCGTCACTCTGCTCTTCCCAGTCCTGCATGGTTTTTTCCCAGTCTGATTTTTTCAGCCATACAAACCAAACATCATAGTCGCTGTTGTTGCGATTCGACAGGAATCCAAGTTTGCTGCCATCGTTGCTCCAAACCGGGCTGCGGTCTCCGCGGGGGTGCATGCTCACATTTACCGGGTCTTTGCTGTTGTTGGCGGCATGTATAAAAATCTCATTGTTACCGGTGAGGTCAACCAGCGAGTAGGCCAGCCATTTACTGTCGGGGCTCCAGGCTACTCCGGAGGGCGATGACCAATCATCATGCAAAATGGTTTCATTAACAAGTTTGTCTTTTTCAGAAATTTCTGCAGTTATCAGTTTGCCGAATCCCCTTTCGAAGGCCAGCTTTTTGCCATCCGGAGAAACCTCGAGGCTCATTTCATCTTCCGGTGTATCGGTAACCCGAACCAGTTCACGCTTTAAAGTTTTAAACAAATCCACCTCATCCGCATCGGATGACCTGGCCAGATAGATGTCGTACTGGCCATTTCTGTCGGAAGTAAAAAGCAAAGTTGTATCGTTTAACCATGCCGGGCTGCGTTCGCGCCATGGGCTGTCAGTGATGGCAACCGTTTTTTTCTTGTCGTCAACACGGGTAATAAATATTTCACCACGGATTACCATGGCCGCATATTTTCCGTTGGGACTGAGGGTATATTCAGAAATGTTTCCTGAAAAAGTTTTGCTTTCCACCGGATCAAAATGATAATCCGGGCTAATCTGAATATCAATAATTTTGGCTTTTCCTCCAGAGACAGCTTTGTGATAAATATGTGTTTGCTTTTCGAAAACGATGTTCTCTCCGGCCTTGTCGATGGAAAAATAGCGGATGCCATCGTCACTGTAATTGGTGATTTGAGATTCGTTCAGGAAATTCCCTGAATCATCGATCTCCATTTTCCAGATGTTATATTTTCCGCTTTTAGGGCTGATGTAAAAAACGGCGTTGTTCCCCACAAACTGAGGCAAAAAATCATTGCCATCAAAGTTGGTCAGCTGGCTGTATTTATCATTTTTGATATCGTAAATCCAGATGTCTTTTTGGGCAGGGCCACGGTAATCTTCCCGGGTATTTTTACACGAACCTTTTACAAAAACAATGAATTTTTCGTTTGGCGATATTTCGGCCGACCTTCCGAGTGCATCCATTATGCGGTGTGGAGTGCCTCCCTCGGCTGAAATCTCATAGATTTCAAACTCGCGTTCTACCTGGGCAAAAGTTCGCCGGGTACTGAAAAGTATGTTGCCATCCGGCGTCCATCCTGAGCAAACATCACCGGTTGAATGGTAGGTAAGTTGCTTCGGGTAGCCACCATTGGCAGAGGTGAGAAATACATCGTAGTTTCCAAATCGCATACCTGAGAAAGCGATGCTGTTGCCATCGTTGCTCCATTTGGGATAGGCATCATAACCTTCGTGTATGGTCAATCGCCAGGCCAGTCCACCTTCAATGGGGACTTTCCAGATATCGCCCTGGTATTCGAAGGCTACCTCGGTTCCATCGGGGTGAATGTCCGGGAACCTTACGAATGGGTCGTTTTCTTGAGTAAATGAAGCGTTAACTGTAAAGATTAAAATTACTGTAAGAAGAATTGTGTACTTCATGGAGATTTAATTTTTGGATAGATTAAGGCTTCAAAAATAGGAAAAGTAATTTTCCTGAAACGAATGTTGGTTTACATTCGGTTGATTTTAGTTTGCCGATGTGGTGAAGCAATCAATTATCCGAAAAGCCTACCTTTGCGCGATGAACATTGTGCTCACCGCGATTGCCTGGTTTTTTATACTGCTTTTGGGGATACTGCCATTTCGGGTTTTATACCTCTTTTCTGATTTTGCCCGATTTGTATTGAAGGATGTTTTTGGCTACCGGGAAAAAGTGATCGTCTCAAACCTTAAAAGATGTTTTCCTGATACTTCGCCGCAGGAAATGAAAAAGCTCACCAACGATGTTTACGTGAATCTGATGGATGTGATGGCTGAGGGATTTAAAGCCTTCACGATGTCGCGGGAGCAAATTAACAAGCGCCATAAGATTTTAAATCCTGAAATTCTTGAGCCCTACCAAAATTTAAAAACCAATATTATTGCTGCCCCCACGCATTTTGGAAACTGGGAGTGGGGAGCGCTGTCGCCTGCTCTTCAGCTGGATTATCAGATTGCTGCATTTTATACCCCGCTCAGTAATCCCCACATGGACAAGCGTATTCGTAAAAACCGATCACGTACAGGAACCATTTTGAGTTCTACCCACGAAACGTCCAAAACATTTGATGATCTGGACAATTCGCGCACGGTATTTATTATGGCCGGAGATCAAAGCCCCTCAAAAAAACGCGCTGACAGAGCAGTCTGGGTTGATTTTTTGGAACAGGAAACTGCATTTTTGCATGGTATCGAAAAGCATGCGATAGCCAGAAATTTACCCGTGATGTTTGTGGATATCCAGCGCGTGAAAAGAGGTTATTACGAACTTGAGTTGAGCTGGATCACAAAAAATCCCAGTGAAACCAGGCCGGGCGAGATAACAAAGCTATATGCTAAAAAGCTTGAAGATCAAATCCTGAAGAATCCCGGAAACTGGCTTTGGTCGCACCGCCGCTGGAAACTAAATGAAGAGTGATGGGATGTAGCGCATAGAGCGTAGCGCAGAGCGCCGGAAGAAAGTGGATTGAGAAGGATGAGGGATGGAGTGATGGAAGAGATGAGAGATCAGAGATGAGTCTTGTGACTAGGTGTGGTGATTGAGCCTTCTATATAAATTCATATTGGTAATCACTACTGTCCGACAAAAATGAAACAGATTCTTCGCTTCGCTCAGAATGACAAAGATTTTCGTGGTTTGGTGGCGGTGAGGGGGTGGATGGCGGCGAAGCCGCCATCCACCCCCTCACCTAATAAACTAAGCAATTGTCATTCTGAGCGTAACGAAGTGAAGCGAAGAATCTAAAACCAACTGTATTTATATATCCGTTCAGTAGTGATTGGTAATATACAATACCCCAACCCTCCAAAAAACGCCTCTCCTCCTAATACATCTCATCAATTAAATGTGCATACGCTTTCTCGATGACCCGCCGTTTGGTTTTTAGTGTGCTGGTAAGCATGTTGTTGTCAATCGAAAAAGGTTCGCCTATCAGTTTGAAGTTCACAACTTTCTCGTAGTTTGAGAGTGAGCCCTGCAACTTGTCTATCCTTTCCTGCAAATGATCATGTATGGTTTGGTTGGCGAGCAATTCCTGATATTCTTTAAAATCAATTTTATAGGAATTGGCAAGCTCAACCAGTTTTTCTTTTAGCGGAACGATCAGCGCAGTGATATATTTACGGTTATCGCCAACAACAACAACCTGTTCGATTAAAGAATACTGGCTCAATAATGTTTCTACTTTTTGTGGCGAAACATATTTGCCAACGGAAGTTTTCATAAGGTCCTTAATCCGGTCGGTCATCACCAGGTTGCCCTGTTTTGAAATGCTGCCTTCGTCACCGGTTTTAAACCAGCCATCGATAAACGATTCTTTGGTATCTTCCGGTTTTTTATAGTATCCGGCAAAAACTGTTTTTCCTTTCACGAGGATCTCATTGTTATCGCCAATTTTAACCTCAACTCCGGGCAGGATGGAACCTACGGATTCGAATTCATAAACATCTGTTTTGAAGCATGAAACCGTGGCAGTGGTTTCGGTGGCGCCATAACCATAATTTACAAAAATACCTGCGGCATGAAAAAATTTAAGCAAATGTTGCGGCAATTTTGCACCGGCACAGGGTGTAGTCCGCAAGTTGCTACCAAAAACTTTCCGCAGCTTTTTTAGTACCAACGCCTCGGCAATGCTGAGTTTTAGTCCGAGCAAAAAAGGAGCGTTTTTACCCTGCTTTTTAAATTGGCTAACTTTCCCGCCAATGTCAATAGACCAGTCGAAAATATTTTGTTTGACCTTAGGCCATTTCTTCTTTTCGGTGATGATGCCTTCGTAGGTTTTTTCGTAAAACCGGGGGACAACACACATCACGGTTGGGTTTGCCAACGGCAGCACATCAATAACCTCTTTGGGGTTGTCGAGGATGAAATTTGTGGTACCCTGATAGTACATGTAATAGGTCCAGGTGCGTTCAAAAATGTGGCTTAGTGGCAGAAATGCCATCGTTAAATCCTGGTCGGTAATGTCGAGTCTTTGGCGGTGAAACGGGAATGTGTAAATGAAACTTTCATTTTTCAGCATCACGCCCTTGGGTTCGCCGGTAGTACCAGAAGTATATATGATGGTGGCCAGGTCGTCAACCGAAGCGGCATCAATTACTTCCTGCAACTGTGTTTCATTATCAGTTTTTTGATTGACAAAGCTACTTAGCGAAACACATCGGTTGTCTGTTAGTTCCAGTTTGTTGTCAAAAACAATAATTTTTTTGAGTGATGTGGTGTTGTCTAAGAGCCACAGGGCAATTTCCAGTTGAGCTTCCTCACCCACAAACATGAGTTGCATGCCGGTTTCGTCGATGATATATTTACATTGCTCCCGGCTTGCTGTTGAAAAAAATGGAACAGATACTGCCCGGATGTTTAATATCGCCAGGTCGGTAATGGTCCATTCGGGGCAGTTGGCGCTGAATATGCCAATGTTATCTCCTTTGGAAAAACCTGCGGCTAATAATACTTTTGATAGCTGGGTGAAATCGCTGACCAATGTAGTCCATGACTTCGACAGGATGTTTTGCTTGCTGTGTCTGTCGCGATACCTTAAAACATCCCTGTCTTGATATTTGGCTGCGCGGTTCCTGATTATTTCAGGAATGCTGTTAAATTCCATTCGTTTGGTTTATGAACGTAAATCCCTTTTTTGACTGATTTAAAAATAGCCTGCAAATATACAACATTTTGCATATCAATTTACTGCGGGAGGGTTAATAAGATTTCGAAGGTTGAACCATCAGTGGCATGATAAAAACCGGAAGTTACTGAGAAGTGTGATGAGATATTCCGGTTCTTTTTTTTCAGTATTAAGTTCAATATTCATTGTGTTGTAAAATAGCCTGATCTCTACAACTTCTTTGCGAAGTGATGAGACCAGGCTATGGAAAAATGTTTTCAGGTTTGTTTGTTGGCTGCTATGCGCATTTGGCAGGTTAGATGTTACGTGCTTTAGCACTTTGAGTCCAACACTACCTCACCACAAATTTCGCTTTCCCTCTTGCGCTGCCATCACTGTACACCACGGCGATGTAAATCCCCGGTGGCCAGCCCGAAACATCTACATCGGTATCCTGCTGGCCTTTGTAAATTTTCTGGCTGTGTATTTGCCGGCCAAAATCATCGTAGCAATGGAGTTGCATGTTTTGGTGATGTTTGGTGTTTTCGAACTCCAAAGTGAGTTTTCCTTCCGTTACCGGGTTGGGGTAGGTTTTTATGGGTAGCCAGCGGATTTTCTCCTGATACTGTTTGGCGGTAGGTATTTCATCGATATCCGTAAACAGGTCGCAGTCATCTAAGGAGATAAAGCCGCTTTGCGGCAGGCCGGGCACTGTGCATAGGCTGTCGTAAGTGTAAGTGCCGGGGTCGAGGGTGTCCATTTCAAGTTGTGTGTTGAGCTTTGCTAAGTTGATATCCCAATTGCTATTTGTTGAGGTGCTCAAAATTTTTTCTTTTGATGATTGGAGAATTGAATATGGATCATCATGATTGAGGTAGTGATTGTGCGTTATTAACTTAAATTCATTCATTATATTTGAAGTATCAAAAATGAGTTCTCCAGGCGGAGCAGAAATGGTCCAATCATGATTTCCAAAAAATGAACCTATCAAAAAAGTAGAATCCATTTGCAAAATATTGTTAAACAACCCTACATCAAATTCGGGATTGATTGTGCTAAAATCAAAGGCATTATACTCTATGTCATTGCCATCCTTACCAAAGGACATGATCAGACCTCTCCTGTCAACGTCTTCATCAAAATACCTTCCAACTGCAATAAACTTGTTTTCGTTCACCTGAAAAACCTGGTTTGCCTGACCTCCAATGGTATCATAAAGTCCAAATGGTAATACCCACTTTTCTGTTCCTGTACTGTCTATTAAGGTTATCATTGGTCTTAATGTGAACACAGTACTACCAGGGTTCCAGGGATCTTTATAATAAATACTACCTGCGATTAAATAATCGCCTCCATTTGTTATGATCAATTTCCTTCCAAATGGATTAATGCTTCCAGGGTGCTGATAAGCACTTG
>CAYNDN010000113.1:0-1521 GCA_964395075.1 uncultured Lentimicrobiaceae bacterium
TGTTATTTCATATCTCGAAGCATATTTTTCCTGCCATGTAATATTCACAGAGTGTGAGAAAGGTGAAAATGTAATATTTAAAATCTCTGAATTGCTCGATACTGCTGAACTAAAGCAAAAAACACTCAAAGATGCTGATAAGGAATATTTGTACAGGTTTTTTGAGGAAAAGTATTACAACTTTTTGATAAGAGAAGAATTTAAGAAAGTCGAATTTTATGATGGTAAAATCAGGTTTCCTTCAACAATCGAAGTTGCTAATGCTCCACTAATTCACGTTGATACACAACGTTATTTTCAACTTGTTAAGAAAATACTTAGTCAAAATAACAAACATGACATTATCGATGAACAACAAGTTTTTGTAGATGCATTAAGAAATGACGGTGTTTTCGGTAAACAATGCAGGAACCATCAAAAATACATCGCTGTAGTTCAGGCTGATGGTGATAATATGGGAGAGTTAATAAAGCAGCTTTACACACTTAAAGATAAAGATGATCTCATTTCGAGGTTCTCAAAAAATATGTTGAAATTTGGTAAGCAGGCTGTCGAAAAAATCAAACAATACCAGGGAACACCTATCTATGCAGGTGGTGATGATTTGTTGTTTTTTTGCCCGGTAGCTCACAGCAGGATTGATTCGAACAATAAGGTAAATATCACCCAAACAGTTTTATCGCTAATAAAAGATATCGACACGATATTTAATAAGTATTACAGTGAGGATGAGGTTTTTTGTGATATCATAAAAGGTTTGGATGTTAAACCTTCAATGTCTTATGGTGTATCGGTTTTCTACTATAAATTTCCTTTAAACGAAGCTTTAACCATATCTTTCGAACAGTTGGCTTATGTGGCTAAAAAAACACCCGGGAAAAACGCAATTGGACTTTCAGTTCAAAAGCATAGTGGACAAAACTTTAGTACTACAATTCAAAAAAATCTTGAATCTTATAAAAAAATTCAGGATTTACTTCCGGGATATTCTAAAGGTGAAAATCAAGGTAACCCTGATATTATGAAAATTCCGGACGAGGATCTGCTGCGAAGTATTGCTCATAAAATTGGGCCACAAGAAGCGGTAATGTGTAAATTGGGGTTGATTAAAGAAGAAGAAAAAATAAAATCCTCCTTTGAAAATTTCTTTATAAACAATTTTGATGAAACAATTCACAGGGACACAAAGAACAAGAAGGAATTATCCCCATTCTTAAAAAAAGTTCTTGCACTTTGTAAACAGGTATATGAAGAAAATCCCGTTCAGAAGGAAGATTGTGATCATCTAAACGAGGTTGAATACCGGGTCGATGATGGCAAAACACAAACCAATATGAACCGTCAAAACATTGATAAAATATACGCAATGCTAAGGTTTATTGAATTTATTAACAATAAAGAAGAAAGATAATGGATACTAAAAAATATTTGGTGAAACTTAAACCACACGATACCTTTTTCTTTGGTGGAGAGCAGACTTATGGTGAAAATAATGACGTTAACTATTTTGTACGCTCTAAT
>CAYNDN010000113.1:1531-10719 GCA_964395075.1 uncultured Lentimicrobiaceae bacterium
TTCCGCAACAGACCGGGCTTTTAGGCTTTATTCGTTTTCAGTTGCTTGTGCAGTGTGGTAATCCTGAGATTTTCAAGGATAATAAAATACAGGATAAAGGAAAAGCTGGAGAATTGATTGGTCTAAAAAGCTTTTGTATTAATGACCGTAGGGATTTTGGAGCAATCCATTCAATTTCTCCCATAATAATTTGTGATGACTCATTTAAAGATTTTTCTGATAGCCTTTTCTTTCCATTAAATAAAGAATATCAGTTTAATGAAAAAACAGGAAAAAGGGAATTTCTTGAAGTGGAGTTTACCCAAGAGCCAAAAAATACCCTTTTAAAAAATTATGATCCAAAACGGGGCTTATGCGATTTATTCGTAAATCAAAACGGCAAAATAATTAGCTATGTTGAAGTTTTTGAAAAGAAGGATCAGGTTGGGATACGAAAAGACTATGCAGGTGCGGCCGATGAAAAATCGTATCATCTGCAAACTTTTCAAAGGCTTAAAAATGGTTACTGTTTCGCCTTTGTTGTAGAATTGGATAAGGGAACCAGGTTTAAATCCGATAATATGGTAACTTTCGGCGGCGAACAAAAAGCGTTTTCGATGTCTGTTTCACCTTTTGTAGATGAACACGAAATTGAATTGGATTTTGACAACATAATTCCTGATTATAAAAAATCCGAATACACTGATAAAATCGTATTGGTGAGCGATGCGTATGTAAAAGATGATGTTCTGTCTAAATGTGACTTCGCAATTACTGATACAGTTGAATTTAGGTTTTTAAAAACAGAAACAAAAAAAGAACATAACTACTATGTTAAGCCTGACAAAAGTGGAAAGTACAACTTGTACAAACGCGGGTCAGTATTTTATGGAAATCCGGATGAGATAGCACAATCATTTGAACTTGAAAATTTTAAAAGAATAGGATATAACATTTATATAACAATCAAAAAATAATAAACAATGAATTACACAACAGACGCTTATTTAATTACCTGCATTACAAATATGCATGTTGGTACGGGTGGTGCAAACTATGGAGTAGTTGACAATCTTGTACAAAGAGACACAAACACAAACGTACCAACTATTAATTCATCGAGCCTAAAGGGTGCTTTACGTGAGTTTTTTAAAAACGAATGGGGTGAAAATGATGACAAGTTGAACTATGTGTTCGGCCCTGATTCGAACCGGAACAGCTCAATAAAGGGAGAAGAAAATATTGGTCATTACAAATTCTTCAATGCCGACTTATTGGTGTTACCCGCTCGCAGCAATAAAAATCCTTTCTACAGGGTAACAGCAAACATGCTCATCGATCCGATAAACAGTAAATCAATGGCATTTAGAGATGCGGAACTGATCGCCAATAGATATGATTATGCTCAACCCACAGTAAAGGATGAAAATGCTAAGGTTGAAGACTGGCAGGCAAATTCTGATTCGAACTTAAAGGTTAATGAACACATGGGAAATGACGTGGCTGTTTTTGATAAAAATACATTTAAGAAATTATTAAAGAGGTTGCCGGTAATTGCACGTAACCAACTTGAAAATGGCGAAAGCAAAAACCTTTGGTACGAAGAAGTAGTGCCACGTGAAAGTAGGTTTATATTTTTTGTTTCAAAAACAGGAGAACATGCTGATGAATTCGATAAAGCTCTCCAAAAAAATGTTGTTCAAATAGGAGCAAATACTAGTATAGGTTATGGTTATTGTACAATTAAAAAAATCACAGGTAATGAAAGATAAAATTAACAAATTGATTCCGGAAGCTATAAAAGTAATCAATAAACATATGGTTGAAAATGGTGAAGTAAAATCCGAGTTCAAAGGATATATCTCATCAATGGGTGCGAGTATTAAACAAACCGGGCTATTATCAACAATCGCTTTTTTTTCAAATGATGAAAATAAGAAAGCGAAAAGTAGCAATTTATTGACAGCCATCAACCAATTGATAAACCCGGATAATCATAAAAAACAAATACTTATGGTATATCTTATCGAGGAATGCTCCATGCCGGCAGCAACAAATCAAAGTGTTGGTAAGGCTGATATCGATTTGGACAAACTCCTCTTGATGGAAGAAGAAGTTGAGGATGCCCTAATAGCATTAAAATTAGCACTCCGAACATTTAAATTATCAGAATCATGAAAAACATAGGGTATAAATTTTATAAGGAAAATTTCGAAAACCTGAAAGTCTCTCGTGATAAAGGTATACCAAAATTTGATGGCCAGGCTATTAATGATGAATTGTTTAAAATAAACCTTGAAGAAATTAAGGCCATTTCCAAATCACCTGGAAAAAGTTTCTTCAAATTAAAAACCAATTATCCGGGTTTGTTGATTGGTAGCGGGTATATGCACGAAATTGGGGGTAAAGAAAAAGACCACAAAGGTGAGCATTTGGTGAAAAACGAACTCAAACTCGGCTTCTTTTTTGACTATACCACCGGCCTTCCCTGCATCCCCGGCTCATCAGTAAAAGGTGTGCTTCGCCATGCCTGCACCATGGATAAAGGGAAATATGTAAAATGGATTATTCAAGAGCTGGCCTTGGGCATTAGGCAGTCGAAAGTGAAGGAAGAAGCAGGAAAAATAAATGCGGATGTGTTTTTGTTCAGCGATACTGGCAGAATAAAAAAGGATGAACCAGTTTTTGAAGCATCCGATTTTGTAAAAACCGTATTTGAGGCTCCTGAAAAAACCTCCCAATATAAACGGGACATCTTTTTTGACGCTTTCCCGGTGAGTCAGGGTCATAAATTTCTTGGCTCGGATTTTATCACACCACACAAAGACCCATTAAAGAATCCTGTTCCGCTACAATTCATGAAGGTGATGCCAGGTGTGGAGTTTGAATTCAGGTTTAAGTTGGTGGAATCAAATGGGATGAGTGCAGAGATTAAGTTAGAGCTCTTCCGCCAAATCCTCCTCGACCTCGGCATCGGTGCCAAAACCAATGTTGGCTACGGGCAATTAGTATCAGATTAAAAATAAAATCAATCATGCTCAAAAAACCAGTAAACATCCTGCTCATCGATGATGAACCGGAAAGCTGCAAATTGCTCCGGAATGAAGCCAAAAAAAACAGGTATATTATTAGTAGCTTCCACACACTTGATGATGGTGTTGAATATCTTGAAAATCACCAAAAGGTAAGGGCTGTTATCCTCGATAGCCGCTGTGCCCTCGATGATAAACAGGATACAAATTCCATCAAAACCAACTTCGTGTTTCATGCCATGGATCAGATCAATCGTATTGAGCACCAGCAAAATCGCCTGATCCCATTTATGGTATTTGCCGATAAAGTATTTGATCTGCAAAACGATCTCGAAGGAATTGCCAAAGTAATCACAAAACAGGATGGATACGCCGTTTTGTTTCAACATCTTGACCAGGTTATATCCCGACTCCCCGAAATGGTGGTTAGGGATAAATACGCAATAATTTTTGAATTTATCGAAAACTACTTCAGCGAACAGGACGATGACATTATGGAAACATTGCTTATGGAAATGGAGAAGTCCGATCCTTCATCCATTATTACCAATATCACTATTATCCGCCGTTTGCTCGAAAAACTTTTTGATGTAGCAGCTCCAAACCTGCTTGGCAAAAATGCCGAGGAATTTGAACAGACTAAAAAAAGCCGCACACGGAATGTGATTGCTGCAATTTCATTCAATAAAATGATGCCGTGGTTTTTGAAGAAAAGCGCACACGAACTTTATTCCTTTTCAAGCAAATATGGCAATCATAACCTTACCAGGAGAACCGGATTTTATATGCCGGGTAATTTTGCTGTAATATCCGCTGCTTTCACACTGCTTGATCTTTACCTTTGGTTTGCGCGCAAATTTGAAGAACTCTCTGATTAAGATTATTATCCATGGACTTAACACATTTACAATCATTAAAAGTTTACAAGCTCAGGCTGATCTGCCAAACAAAAAGCCTGTTGCATCTCGGCCCATTTTGGGGTTCAGCATTGCATGGCATCCTGGGGCACTCGCTCAAACAAAACCTGTGCATCACCCGCACCGAAAATTGCACCGGATGTCCTGAAATTTCAAATTGTGATTACCAAAGAATTTTTCATCCCCGCCTTCCCGCTCATCACCCGCATGCCCGCAAGTATGCCGAAATGCCGCAGCCCTTTATTATTCAAAAGGATTTGTTTGGCCAGGTGGTGTTTTTGCCCGGGCATCAGTTTAGCTTAGGGATAAACATTGTTGGCAGCGCAATAGCCGACTACAAACATTTTATCGAAGCATTCGGCACTGCCGGCAAAACGGGCATAGGGAAACACAAAGGCAGGTTTGAAATACAGCAGGTTGAATACGACCGAATCGGTTCCGGCGACTTCGTTCCGCTTTATCACGGGCTTATGCCGGAGCCGGTAAATTATGAGGGGATCGCAGCGATGAAAAACATACGGTGGGCGAAACTGTGGTTTTTTACACCACTACACCTTAAGGCCCGGGGAAATGTTGTAAGCAGCCCACCGTTTGAGTTGCTCATCAACAGGATACACGAACGCCTGCAATTGCTCAATCATTTTTATTGCAATGGTGGTGAGTTAGATGCCCAACTATCCATCCAGACAGCGGAGATCGAAACACAACACCATCTCGAAAAATTTTCTTTTGGCCGATTCTCCAATCGCCACGAAAAACGTTTGGATCTCAACGGTATGATTGGCAGCATCCTTTTAAAGGGGAACCTTGACGATTACCTGCCCCTGCTTTTGCAAGGCAGCCTGCTCAATGTGGGAAAGATGGCTACAATTGGCATGGGCCAGTACCGTGTGGAATATGGAAGATAGGGTTTACAATAAAGTAACGGCTTTTCAAAACCTGAAAGAGGCCTGGCAAACTGTTAAAACCAAAGGCTCGTCTGGCGGGGTTGATGAAGTGTCGGTAAAAATGTTTGATCAGCATGCCCTGGACCACCTCCAGGTATTGCAAAAAGAATTGGTTCAACATAAGTATGTGCCTGAACCATATAAACATATCGACATTAAAAAAGGCAAATCCGAAACACGCCCCATCGGTTTAATGACCGTACGCGACAAAATTGTGCAGGTGGCCGTAAAAAATGTTATCGAACCGCATTTCGAAAAGGGTTTTTTGCCCTGCAGTTTTGCATACCGGCCCGGGAAAAATACGCTCAGGGCTGTAAAACAGGTTTCATATTTCATTCAAAAAGAAAACCGCAGGTGGATTGCCGTTTGCGATATCGACAATTTTTTCGATACCATTCCCCACGAACTGCTTCTCGGTAAGCTGGAAAAGAAAATCAGAAGCCCCGGCATCATGCACCTGATCAGATACTGGGTTAAAATGGGTGAAGTTGACCATGCCAAAGCCTGGGCCGACCGCAAAGCCGGCGTGCCGCAGGGTGCCATCCTGTCGCCATTATTAAGCAATTTTTATTTGCATCCCCTCGACAGTATTATGATGAAAAACCGGGTGGGGTTTGTTAGATACGCCGATGACTTTGTGATGCTCTCGCGCCGCAAAGCCGATGCACAACGGGCAGCATCCACCGCAAATTATTACCTCACCAAAAAACTTGGGCTTAAACTCAATAGCCCCCCTTCGGTAAAACCAATTACTGAAGGATTTCAGTTTCTTGGGATTTCTTTTAAAAACAACGATGTTTTTATCGACCAGGAAAAACGCGAATTACTGCTCAATGCGCTCGGCAAAGAAATTTACTTAGATAAGCAAGGAAACCTGAATACCCTGTTTTTTACCATTTTCGACAACATCAGGAATTACTACGGCAAAATACTTCCCGAGGCTGAACTCGAAAATATGGACAGGGAATTTCTGCAGATAGTGGCTGATAGATTTTTTGTGGCACGAAAAGACAAGATCATTACATCCAAAACCCATTTCAACCGGCTGCTGTCATCCTTCGATCACTTCTCGTATCGCTTTACCAGCGAGCGTGTATTATTGAGCAAAGCCATTATCAGCCAGTGTGAGGAAGCCATAAAACAAAGCCTGCAAAAGTTCCCCGAACTGGAAATACCCATCCCCGAACAACCCGAAAGCTATAAAAATGATAGCGATGATAATCCCACTGAGCCGGAGAGTGCCGAAAAAATAGTTGCCCGAAAAAAACGTGAATACCAAAAGCTTGAGTCTGCCGGTATGGAACTTGTGGTGAGCACGCCGGGTGTATTTGCCGGTATCAGCAAAAATCGCATCGTTCTCAAAAAAAAGGGCCGTGTTATCCATTCCCTGCCATACCTGAATCTTAAAAATATCTCTGTGATTTCAGGTGGGGTGGCACTTTCATCAAATCTCATTGAGTTTTGTTCAAAACATCAAATAGCCATTCATTTCCTTAACTACAATGGCGCCCCTTACGCTCAACTCATCTCACCGGCATTTATCCGGGCCAAAACCGGACTGGCACAGCTCGAAAGCCTCGAAAACAATATCGCCCCCGAATTTATTAAGGCCAGCATTACCGGCAAAATGAAAAATCAAATCAACCTGCTGAAATACTACAACAAATACCGCAAAAATACCGACCCCGATTTTGCCCGGCAATTCAACCTGCAAATTATCGCATTGCAAAAACTTCAGGCAAAAATCAAAATGCTTCCTTTCCAAGATTTGGGTCAATACCGCAAAAGCGTTTTTGCCATCGAAGGTCAAACCGCCGCCATTTATTGGGCCATGATAAAAACCCTGCTCGACGATGATGTGGACTTCCCCGGCAGACTGCATCAGGATGCCAGCGATATTGTGAATGTACTGCTCAATTATGGCTACGGAATGCTATACAGCCGTATATGGCAGGCCATACTTGGTGCAGGACTAAACCCTTATATTAGCTACCTGCACTCGTCCGAAAGAAACAAACCCGGACTGGTGTTTGATTTTATCGAAGAATTCAGGCAGCAGGCTGTTGACAGGGTAGTAATTGCTTTTATTACCAAAGGCGAAACTTATGAAATGAAAAATGGCCGCCTGAGCGATAATACCCGCAAAAGGATTGCACAAAAGGTGCTTGAGCGCCTCAACAACGTGGAAAAGTTCAGGAACACCGAAACCCGGCTTTCCGAAATTATCCGCATGCAGGCCAACAACCTGCACAAACGCATTACCGGCAAAATTAAAACCTATAAACCCTACATCGCAAAATGGTAAAAAAACAATTGGTTGTGGTGGCTTACGACATAAGCGACAATAAGCGCAGAAAAAAAGTTTCGGACCTGCTCGAAGAATACGGCATCAGGGTTAATTACAGTGTGTTTGAGTGTTTTATTACTGGAGCCCGTTTGAAAACCCTGAAAATGAAAGCCGTTGAGCTGATCAATAAAAAACACGACAGCATACTCTATTATTCGCTTTGCGGGTCGTGTATCGAAAAAATTGAGCGGCAGGGCAACCTGTCCAAATTATTTATTCCCACAAATATTGTATAGTTCTTTGACATCCTGATAACACAAAACACCTTTTGATTTACCACGTACTCAAGAGGCTGTGTGAAAAGGTTAATTTTTAATATTCCT
The DNA here is from genome assembly GCA_964395075.1 of uncultured Lentimicrobiaceae bacterium. Taxonomy (GTDB): domain Bacteria; phylum Bacteroidota; class Bacteroidia; order Bacteroidales; family 4484-276; genus SABY01. The sequence continues at coordinate 9,077 of CAYNDN010000113.1, forward strand.
GCAATATTTTTGCCACAAAGTCACTAAATCACAAAGGTTACACTAAGATGTAAATTGCAGTATGACAGCGTTTTGTGAACTTTCGTGCATTTGTGTTTTTGTGGCATCTGTCTTTAATTTTGAATTTTCCACACAGACTGTATAGCTTGTGGTACTATAATAAACCAGAATCCCCCCGGTCTTTCCCCTCTTTGATTCCCGTGGAATCAAAGAGGGGAAAGACCCATTACTATATCTCGTCTATACTGGTAAAAACATACGCAAATCATCCAAAAATGTAGGTTTAATAAAACATTTGCGAAAAACATCGTTTTATGATGTTTGCCAATTATTTCAATCGATTTGAAAATGAGGTCATTAATGGGAGTATCAAAACAGGCTGAGACGGGCATTTTTCGAAAATGCCTGAAAAAACGGATATTCAAAAACATTTGCGAACATTTTTTTTGGCGTAAGTAATTGATAATGTGTATGGTGATGTATGGGGGCGAAAAAAGGCCATTAAAAAACGTTTAAAAACAGGTAGATTTGCGAACATTTTGCCGAAATTGCCGTAAAACGGATAAGGCGTGGGCTGTGGAGATAATTAAAATGGGACGTCTTAAAAGGAGATGATTAATGGCTTGGGAATAAGGCTCTTTCCTTTTCGGAAAAACCCTTCGGGGTACTGCGACTATGCCCCTCCTATTTAAATAGGCTTTCGCCTTACTTTCCTTTTCGGAAAAACCCTTCGGGGTACTGCGACTGCTTTTCGCTCTTTTAAATAAATTTCTCATAATCTTTCCTTTTCGGAAAAACCCTTCGGGGTACTGCGACTTTCGTAATTTACTCATCCTGCACAATGCTTTCTCTTTCCTTTTCGGAAAAACCCTTCGGGGTACTGCGACTTTTACATTTACATCTATATTTACTAACTATAAACTTTCCTTTTCGGAAAAACCCTTCGGGGTACTGCGACTTAATAATATAAACCAAGCAAGAAGATAATAAGGCCTTTCCTTTTCGGAAAAACCCTTCGGGGTACTGCGACTTTTGCTTTGTTCCACCTGATAGGTGAAATTTTGCTTTCCTTTTCGGAAAAACCCTTCGGGGTACTGCGACGAATTGGTTATTAAACTATCCATATAATTATTAGCTTTCCTTTTCGGAAAAACCCTTCGGGGTACTGCGACAGAATATAGACGGTCTTTACGTTTGGTCCAAGTTACTTTCCTTTTCGGAAAAACCCTTCGGGGTACTGCGACTATATACTTTCTTTTCTTCTGTTGGAATAAAGAACTTTCCTTTTCGGAAAAACCCTTCGGGGTACTGCGACAGGGTGACCTCATCACCTGTGAGGCCTACTGGCTTCTTTCCTTTTCGGAAAAACCCTTCGGGGTACTGCGACGAGTAGCAACAATATTTTTTCGGTTGTCGCCATCTTTCCTTTTCGGAAAAACCCTTCGGGGTACTGCGACAATGCTGTTCATAATCCTCAACTCCTTGCACACTTTCCTTTTCGGAAAAACCCTTCGGGGTACTGCGACACCCGCATCTGCTGCGGCATTGAGGAAAAAACATTCTTTCCTTTTCGGAAAAACCCTTCGGGGTACTGCGACTGAAATTTGCTCTGATAATATTCCCATGCTCATCTTTCCTTTTCG
>CAYNDN010000114.1:0-10665 GCA_964395075.1 uncultured Lentimicrobiaceae bacterium
AAAACCCCCTTTTTGAGAGACTGGACTAAACATGTATGGTCCTGTGGCAGGTTTGCGGTATAATTTTAACCCGGTAAAGAGTTACACCAAAAAAATTGACCCCGCCTATCAACCCAATCTGCGCCCTGAATTTGTAAGACAAGATGTGCCTCCAAAACCCAAAGCACACATTCTAAATCTGCAACTGGCGGGGGGATGGAAAACAACCAACACCCGGGATTCAATTGGAAATTATACCAGTCCGGTTTACGGAATCGCCACGGTGGCCATCGACTATATGCGGCAGTACGGACATATTGGGAGATATGGTGGTGGTCTTGATTTCTTTATCGATGGCTCACTTACCGAGGAAGTTAAGGATGGAGAAGAAACAAAGTTTAAGGATTTATTCCAGCTGGGTTACCATGTTGGCCACGAGCTCATCATCGATCAGTTTACTTTTATTACTCATGTTGGATTTTACGCTTTTAACAACGGAAACAAAGGAAACTTTTGGTTGAGGTTTAACCTGCGTATCAATGTGAACGAGCGGTTCGCAATTCAGGGCGGTTTAAAGACCAAAAACGGCGGGGTAGCTGATTTCATCGAGTGGGGTGTTCATTATAAGCTGATGCGGAAATAGCATAATGTTTTCTTTAGCAGCGTTTCAGGATCATTTGTTAGTGAGTGTGAGCAAGAAACTCAGATATTCGATTTTCAACATGAATAGTTGTCTTGCAAACACAGCCATAATAAGCAGCGTGAAACTTCAGTCCTGTATTGCCGCTTTCTTTTGGATGATATATTGCTTCGGAGTCATGCCCGTATGTTTTCTGAAAGCTGCATAAAATGATGCTTTGGAGTTAAATCCGGCCTCCTTTGATATGGCTTCGATGGTAAGCTTTTGTGACTCTTCCGTAAGCAACATTCTCCGGGCTTCTTCTACACGCTTAAGATTTATTGCTTCATTGAAATTCAGGCCGGATTTCTCGTTGATCACCTGGGAAAGCTGATGCGGCCTAACCTTTAAAATGTTACATATCTCATTCATATTCATGCGCGGGTTAAGATAGGGCTTCTCAGGTCCGGAGAGATAATCTTCCCATAGCCCAAGTATCCTTTGCTTTTCGGTATCGGAAAGACCTGACCGATGATATTTCGCAGCTTCCGGCCCCGGCGCAGGAAGATTACCATACAGAATCTGCGGAAAAAAAAGAATTGTAACTGCAAATAGCTTCTGTTTTGGATAATGAGAAAAACCTGGACCAGAAAATAAGCAGAAATGCTGATGGTTTTCAGCAGGTAATGAACCCTGATAACAACAGTGCCGGCATCTAGATAATTCTGATAATACAAGAGTTTGTTTGCATCGGTACTGAAATAAAACGGAACAAACTCAATAAAATTTACAAGAAACGGAAGCAAATGTATCAGATGAGCCGGCCTGAATCTGAAATCCGGTCTGATCTCCGAAAGGCAGTAAAAGTAAAACGAGGGACCCAGTAAATAGTGGATCGGGCTGTCAACCCGAAGCAAAAAAGGAAAATGTGCGATCTTGCCGGAATAAAGCATCGAGCCAATAATTACAATCTGGGATGAAACAACCAGTGCGGAGGCTGAGGTAATTTTGATGGTTATCCTACCCCGCATAACAAAAAGGATAACCAGTGACAAGATAATGCCGAGGAACCCACCAAACAAACTGAAAATTTCAGAAAACTGAAAATTCATATTTTTAAATCCATTTATAACTTCCGATAGTATAAAATTATAATTCTGAACAAATTTAGGGCATTTTTACGATTTATTATCGGATTGGAAATCAATCAATAGTATATAAATTAACAACTTTTAAACCCTCCAAAAGCCTGATTTCTGATTATCAAGGCCTTTGATGCTAATTTTGCCGAATATTTCCACCAAAAGTCTTAACGGTCTTACCAGATTTCCACAATATATTACTTAATTAAATATCTTAAATATAAAACAAATTTTAAATTATTATGAAGCGAGTTTATTTTTTTATGTTGATTATGCTCATTGTACCGATTATGAGCATTGCACAAAACAAACCCAACATCCTGGTGATATGGGGTGATGATATCGGTCAATCCAATATCAGCGCCTATACCATGGGCATGATGGGTTACCAAACCCCAAATATTGATCGCGTTGCCAACGAGGGCATGATCTTCACGGATTATTATGGCGAACAGTCGTGTACAGCCGGTCGGGCTTCCTTTATCACAGGCCAGAGCGTATTTCGCACAGGGCTGTCAAAAGTCGGGCTACCGGGTGCTGACCTTGGCATGCAGGAAGAAGACCCTACCATTGCCGGTTTGTTGAAAGATCAGGGTTATGCCACCGGACAATTTGGGAAAAACCATCTTGGCGACAAGGACGAGCACCTACCTACAAATCATGGTTTGTGTGGTGGAGCGGAACCCGGATGCACTTTCGCACCCACGTGAAAGATGAATTAAGAGGTATAAGCGGCCAGGATGAATATTCTGATGGCATGGTTGAACATGATATGCACATTGGCGAATTCCTGCAGTTACTCGACGACCTGGGAATTGCTGACAACACCATCGTATTTTATTCTACTGATAATGGCCCACACTACAACACATGGCCCGATGCAGCTTCAACTCCCTTCCGTGGAGAAAAGAACACCAACTGGGAAGGCGGGTGGAGAGTTCCTGCAATGGTCAGATGGCCGGGAGTGGTTGAACCAGGTTCCATCAGCAACGAAATTGTCCACCACATGGATTGGTTACCTACCTTTTTGAGTGCAGCCGGAAAAAAAAGACATCAAGGAGGACCTACTTGACGGATATACATCAAGTGCATTAAACAGAAACTATAAAATCCACCTGGATGGTTACGACATTACTGATCACCTGAAAAATCCTCAAAATGTGCCAAGTGGACGGCATGAAATATTCTATTTTTCTGATGATGGTGATTTAACAGCATTGAGGTATGATGACTGGAAACTGATTTTTATGGAGCAAAGAGTTGAAACCACGCTGGAGGCATGGGCAAACCCATTTACTCCACTGCGTGTTCCACTGATCTTCAACTTAAGAAGAGACCCGTTTGAAAGGGCGCAACTAACCTCAAATACTTATTATGACTGGCTGCTCGACCATGTGTTCTTTATGGTACCGGCACAAACTTATGTGGGTTCATTTTTAGAATCTTTCCAGGAATACCCACCACGTCAAAAAGCAGCATCATTCAGCCTCGACCAGGTGATGGAAAAACTTGAAACAGGCTACAACGGCCAATAAAAATATTTTTTAATCATACAGCCGGCAGGTTCTTCCTTCCGGCTGTTTTTTATTTTTTACCACGATGAAGAAAATCTTTCCGATTATTTTAATTGCATTATTTGTATGGTCTTGTGCCAATACCCCTGAAAAGCAGGACAAGCATACCACCAAAGAAGCCCTGGAATCATGGATCGATGGCCAAAACAAAAAAGCCATCATGGATTTTGTGGCTTCAGTAACGGATGAAAACTCCAAAAGCTTTGTGCCTGATTCAGACCGTATTGCCGTTTTTGATAATGATGGAACACTCTGGGCGGAACAGCCGATGTATTTCCAGTTGTATTTTATCCTGGATGAGATCAAAAAAATGGCCGCCGAACATCCCGAATGGAAAAATGAACAACCATTTAAAGCTGTTTTGGAAAACAACATGGATACCGTTAAAAAATCAGGGGTTGAAGGATTGCTGAAACTGGCCATGGCAGCACAGAGCGGAATGCCTGTGCAAGAGTTTGAAGCGGAAGTAAAATCCTGGATTGAAACAGCCAAACATCCTCAAACCGGCATACTTTTTAAAGACATGATTTATCAGCCCATGCTCGAACTGCTGGACTACCTGCGGGAGAATGGTTTTAAAACCTACATTGTTTCAGGTGGTGGAATTGACTTTATGCGCCCATGGACAGAAGCAGTTTATGGCATCCCTCCTGAGCAAGTGGTGGGCAGTATGTCGAAATATAGTTTTGAAAATGTGGATGAAAAGCCCGAAGTGATAAAACTACCTGAAATAGGTGTTATTGATGATAAAGAGGGTAAGCCCGTTGGCATCTGGAAATTTATTGGGAAACGGCCAATCGCAGCATTTGGTAACTCTGACGGTGACCTTGCCATGATGCAATGGACTGCGGCAGGTTCTGGCAGCAGGCTTGCTGTTTATATCCATCATGACGATCCTGAACGCGAATGGGCATATGACAGGGAATCGCATGTTGGCCATTTTGACAAGGGTCTGGATGAAGCCAAAGCAAAGGGCTGGCCTGTGGTGAGCATGAAAAACGACTGGAAAATTGTTTTTGACAAATAGCTTGAAAATGAATTGAGGTATTCAGCTAATTACTTTCTCAATGAGATGAAATCCATACTCACAATTTGCGCTGATAATTAATGCCAGGTTAATCTTACTTTGACGCTTGAATGTCCTTCGGACGATTCAAGGTCTCCTGACTTTCAATTGTGCATAGCACATTGAAACGTCAAAAACGTAATTCGTAAATTTTTTTCTAACACTAGATTAGTTGCAATTTAACACGGATCTGTGAAAATAGATTTGCGAATTTCAACGAGAACAAAATAGTGTTTGGTTTAATGAACTTGGCTGTGATATAAAATATTGTAGTTGTAAAAGGAGCACAAAATGTAGATGTCTCACTTCGTTCGACATGACTTGAAGGTCATAGGCTTGAGGGGAATGACGGTGTGGGCGGCGAAGCCGCCCACACCGTCATTCCACAACAAATGAAAAATAATTGTCATGTCGAACGAAGTGAGACATCTGTTCATTAAAACACCGAATGGAAAATATGTCTTAAGCAAACCACATTATTTTATATTAGAGCCAAAATGAAATAAAAAGGATTGGCTGATTGAACCTTACCTGAATTTATCAGGTTTAATAATGTTTTTACCATTTAAATCATTCATTATTCACTAAATCTACACACATGAACGGAATCATGAAAAAACTGGCTGCGGAGTTCTTTGGGACTTTCTGGCTGGTGCTGGGAGGCGCCGGCAGCGCTGTGCTTGCTGCTGCTTTCCCCGAACTTGGAATCGGTTTTGTCGGGGTTGCCCTGGCATTTGGGCTTACTGTTTTAACCATGGCTTATGCTGTTGGTCACATTTCAGGCGCACATTTCAATCCCGCCGTATCTTTTGGCCTGTGGGCCGGAAAGCGTTTCAGCGGTAAAGAATTGCTGCCTTACATTGTTGCCCAGGTTTTGGGTGCGATGTTTGCAGGGCTGGTTCTGTACCTTATTGCAAGCGGCAAAGCAGGTTTTAGCACCGACGGAGGATTTGCCTCCAACGGGTACGATGAACACTCGCCCGGTGGCTATTCAATGCTTTCGGCACTGATAGCCGAAGTAGTACTAACCGCCATGTTTTTGATGGTGATCATGGGTGCGACGGATAAAAAGGCTCCGGCAGGTTTTGCCCCGCTGGCTATCGGTCTGGCGCTTACGCTGATTCACCTGATCAGTATCCCGGTAACCAACACATCGGTAAATCCTGCACGAAGTACTGGTGTGGCAATTTTTGCCGGTGGCTGGGCTATCCAGCAGCTCTGGTTATTTTGGGTTGCTCCCATTGTTGGCGGAATCATAGGTGGGGTGCTTTACAATTTCTTTGGGAAGTCAGATAATAATGATTAACCGAATTTTCAAAGTATAAAAAAGTAAATTTTACTTCATGGTTCTTTTGGAATCATAATCACAAAACCGGGGTCATTTGCTGATCACGGTTTTTTTAGTTTTACCAGATCGACACTACCAAAATACGCCCTAAATTAAGGAAAGAATCATACATTTGTTCAGGAATATTAATAATGATATTGTGAGCCTGTTTAAACACCATATTCTCGGGAATTATTCGCTTTTATTATTTGTGATAATACTTGTTTTTGTGGTTCCACTATTCCCACAACGTTTTCATGATGTGCTGTTTGATGTTTTTTTCACAGCCGTCTATTTTGCAGCAACCCTGTCGGTTGAGCGCTACAAAAAACCATTTTTAGTTATTGCGATAACCCTTATGGTTTTACTTTGGATTTCATCGCCCGACCATCTGCCCAGGGTTGATATCGCTTCAAAATTTCTGGCCATTCTGTTTTTCGTGCTTGTTTCTGTGAGTTTTATTATCACCATATCAAAATCAAAAGTGGTGAACGCACGGGTTATCCTGGAATCCATTAACGGGTATCTTTTGATGGGGATCATGTTTACACTTATCGTTTCGGTAACCATGAACTACGACCCTGATGCATTTTATTTTCCGGAAGGCACACTCCATCAGGATCATGCGAACAATTTTGGCAATTATCTGTACTATACTTTAGTTACCATGTCCACGTTGGGATATGGAGATGTGCTGCCGGTTGCGCCATACGCTAAATCGCTCGCAACACTGATCAGTATTACCGGCCAGCTTTACATAGCCATTATTATAGCTATGTTGATTGGGAAATTTGCTGGAAATCAATCAGAAAAATAATTCAACAATAAATATTTCATAAAATGAAAAGAAACACTTCAATACTTTTGCTGGCTGCCTTTACAATTCTCTTTTTCAGCCATTGCAGCAACAAACTCACCATCACGTCCGATTACGACAAGGACACGGATTTTACACCTTACAAAACCTACTCCTTTTACGGATGGGCAAAAAACAGCGACCAGATTATTAACCAGATCAACAAAGACCGCATTGAAAGTGCTGTTGCCGCTGAAATGGAAAAACGCGGATACACCTACATCGAATCAGGTGGCGACCTTACAGTTTCCTTGTTCATCCAACTGGATCAGCAAAAAGGTGTAACTGCATACACCGACCACTATAGCATGAGCCCTTACGGTTACCGCTATGGCCCGGGCTGGGGCTGGGGATATGGCTACTCAACCACACGCTACCAAGAATACGATTATGTGGTGGGAACCCTGGTAATTGACATTTTTGACCACCAGCAGAAGAAACTCATCTGGCAGGGCGTGGGCTCGCAAACCGTGGATGAAAAGCCAGACAATCGTGAATACGGCATACAAAGGGCCGTGCGTGGCATTATGTCCAAATACCCGATAAAGCCGGGAAAAGGGAAGTAATTTTCCTGTACAATATCTTCCTCAGGGAGAATATATTAATCTGGGCAAATGCCGGAACAGAATATTTGATTTAATGCAGTGATTTTGTTTCCAAAAAGAATCCTATTCTTCACATTTCAAAACATTAACACCGCTTTGGCCGTGAAATAATCGCTCATGCCCTATTTTTGCCGCAAATCAGTTTATTCAGGAACCTTAAAACAGAAAGAACCATCATGCCGGTTGTCTGGCAGTTATCCATCATACATTTTCAAAATAAAACCCTGATATCCGGGGTGATACTCCAAAAATCTCCTTCGGTTTACAGCCGTAAAGTGAGCCGGCTGAAAAACCTGATCAAAGTGGCCAAATCATATTTTACCCCCGTTGCCAGGCATCTGCCCATTGAGATAATATTTGACAATCAGGTATTCGAGGCTAAAACTTCAGCCAGGGGAAGCTTTAGCCTGCTGGTAAAATACCAATCACCTAAAGAACCTGAGATTAGAAAAGCCAATGATGGAAAACCGCTTAAACTGGTTCAAAACTATCCCGTTGTCATGGATCAAACAAATGGTGATTTCGATGTGATCTCCGACATCGACGACACGATCCTGCGCTCCTACTCTTCTGATGCCTTGCGGCGTATCAAAACGCTGGCACTGGTTTCTCCCTACAAACGAAAGGTAATCGGTTATACAAGATTGCTGTTTAAGCATTTCAGCAAGCAAAAAGCAAGGGTTTTCTATGTTTCCAAAAGTGAAAGCAACCTCTTTAATTTGTTAACATCCTATATCCGGTTCAACGGCTTTCCGCAAGGAACCCTTTTTCTTACTTCATACCTGAACCTTTTCACATTGTTTAATCCCAAAAAGGGCCGCGATTATAAAATCAATTATATTCGTTTTATCATCCGCAATTCAGGGAAAAAACACTTTTACCTTTTAGGAGATGACGGACAGCGGGACATGGAGATTTATCTTTCTGTTGCCCGTGAATTTCCAGGCAGAATTGCCAATATATTTATCAGGCAAACGCGCTCAAAAAGAAACAAAAAACAGGCAGAATTGTGGGAGAGGCTAAAGCAGCTCGTGCCCAAAGCAGTTTACTACAAGGATGGAGACGAGGAAAGAAGCAGTTTCGAAACACTGTTTGATTTTAACTTTAACGCTAAAAAAGAATAATGGATATGAAAATATTGCTTGTATTCAATCCGGTTTCCGGGGGCCGGGATAAAGCAGATTTCCTGAATGAAGCCCGGACGTATTGCAAAAAATATGGTTATCACTTTGATGTTTTTGAAACCTCCGGAAAAAATGATGTGGAAAACCTGAAAAAGGCCATCAAAAATTTCGGGCCTGCACGGATTGTTTGTGCAGGTGGTGATGGCACAATACTTCTCGTGGCCATCACCCTGCAAAACACGGACATTCCAATGGGTATAGTTCCGCTGGGATCAGCTAATGGCATGGCTGAAGAATTGAGCGTAAACCCTGATCCAATGGAAGCTTTTAAGGATGCCCTTACCTCGCAGTTGATCGCCTGGCTTGATATGCTTGTTGTAAATGGAAATCATTATGCTATCCATATCGGGGATGTGGGCGTAAATGCGCGCATCGTGGAAGCCTATACAAAAGATGAAAACCGGGGTATGGTAACCTATGCCAAATATTTTGTTGCCGAACTCCGGGAGATGAAACCAATAGCATTTACACTCAGGTATGGTAACGAAGAAGTGAAAGAAAAAGGTGTGATGATTGGTATGTGTAATGCGCGAAAATATGGGACGGGGATACCTTTAAACACGCAAGGTAATCCCATGGATGGAAAGTTCGAAATTGTCATTATTAAAAACTTCGATATCAACATGCTCATCATGGCCGGGCTCTCAAAATTTGATGAGCGCTTTCACGATAGCCAGAACAGCATTGTTGTTTCAACTAATGAAGCTGAGATTGTATTTGATAAACCACGGCTGCTACAACTTGATGGAGAGGTGATTGGTAAGTTCGAAAAGCTTGAAATCAAAATCCTGAAGCACGCCATAAAATTGATTACCCACAACGACAACCAATATCTAAAAATGAATTTAAAAAGTTAATGCCTTTAAAATACAGATGGATAGACATAAAACTATTTTGAATTTGAATTTTGTAAAATACGTAATAAATTTTGCCTGACAACTTTGATTACCCAAAACATGTTACATGATTTTTTTTCAGGCCTCTTAATTTTTCCTTTTACATGAGCTAATAACTGATGATTTCGATGGCATTATAATCGTAATAATTATTAGATTCGATGCGGGTAATTACAATCAAGGTGTTGTTGGCAGGATTATTAAACACCTTTTGAACAGCCGCATTTTCAGAAGTGTAATTGCCATTCCCGTCGTTTATCAAAAAGGGTTCAGGTTCTATCACGCGTATAAAATCCATCGATCCGCTAAGCATTTGCAAACTCCGGCTCTCGTTATAATAATCGGAATTGGTAAACAAAACAAAATATGTGTCTTTGTCAGCATCATACTGATTTTCGCTATAAATCAAAGTTGGCGGATTGCTGCTGATGTTGAGCTTCAACAAACCATTATAATGATGCATGCCGTAAAGGTATTCCCAAGATGGGTGTGTTTGTATAAAATGTCCATACATTGTATTAATGTTTACAGAAACTAATTCCTTTGTGTTTACATCAAGGTAATAAAAGGTGTCATCATAATTCTGTGTAGATATATACACCTTTTGGTTTGGGCTTCCTGTAGTATTTGTAATATATTCATAAAACTGTAATGAATGAACGATGGTTCCTTCGTTAACGTCAAACAGGTAGAGCATTGCACCCATATTGATAATAAGGTGCTCACCATCAGGCATAATACATAAACCAGCATTATTTGTATAACCACTGATATTCAAATTATACTGAGCAAAAGTTCCTTCCGAAACATTATAGGTTTCCAGTTTTGGACTGCCCGAAAGTGTGGAAAGCATATACAGTATTTGTCTCGTTTCATCAAAAACCGAACCCGTGACCCTAAACGGCAGTCTGATTTTGTTCTCCGGATAGCTACGGATAAAAACAGGAATATTTACTCCCTGACCTTTGCTGCTGCTAATTTGCACCGAGGACGAAACAGAATCTTTTGAAATCAACTCTCTTCTTACACTGATATTTACATCATGAAACACTTTTACACCGGCATTGAAATTGGGCTTGGATGGCAAAACACCAAATATAAAGAAATCACCGTTAAGGAAGATGATGTGATTTTATTGAAATATAAGGAGAAAACAGATAATAATTTTGGGTTGAATTTTAACAATGCCATAAGGCTTGGCTTTTGGTTTTGATGATGAATTAACCCAATAGTGAAAATAATCTTCCTTGCCGATACACATCTGGGGTTTGATTTTCCGTTGAAACCAAAAAAGGAGAAACGGCGGCGGGGCATGGACTTCTTCAATAATTTTGATCATATCCTGGCTTACGCAAAAGACAGAAATGCCGATTTGGTGATTCATGGCGGTGACCTTTTTTACCGTACACGGGTTCCC
>CAYNDN010000115.1:0-3080 GCA_964395075.1 uncultured Lentimicrobiaceae bacterium
GCCAGTAATAACTTTTTCATGTGTGCAGAGTTTGGTGTAAAGATAAGGTTTTTTAAAATGGATTGTTGTTTGACCAACTCTTTCAAAAATATTTGTAATTGGCTGGTAACCAAATCCTGGTGCTTTAACTTTTCTATCATCGATAATTATCGGGAGAAAGTCGGAGAGACCTTAACAAGTAAGCACCTTGTCCTCTGCTTATTTTAGTCAAAAAAAAATGCTCCCGAATCATCGGATTCGAGAATCCGGGACTCGAAGTGTAGTTTCAGCAACAATATCAAATATTGGCATTAGAATTCTGCCTTATCGCTTCTTTCGCGTTTTTTCTGCGAGCTTTGCGTGAACCATTTTCGTCTCTTTTTAGACTTGACTCATAAAATAATAGATTAAATCATGGTTGGAATTATTGAACCTTTTCCGGGAAATATTCCTTGTTGCGGTAAATCAGGAACACATTGTTTTTGTTGTGGGGATTGATCCAGTGCATCACCTTATCAACAAAACCGGGTTCTATTCTGGCTTCAAACTCAATGTCAGGAAAATGCTTCTTTACGGCGTTCACCCGCTTTTCGATATCTTCCTCCCGGATAAAAATAAAAAATCGGGGTTCGGGGCCTTCATAGGCAATTGACCTGTGCAAAGCTTCAACCGGCCTTACCTGAGTGATTTCATAAATCTTAATCCACTGGTTGAGGTAAAACTGAGGTACCAATTGGATGCCACCATAATTGCTGTTGTCAACAACCACAGCTTTGATGTCCTGATATTTGCCTAAATAAGTCATGGTTTCAGCAGGTGCACGTTTTGAATACATGGTGGTAACAAAGGCAAGTAAAATCAGGTTAATGAACCAGAAAAACATCCAGCTTCCACGGATGATTTTTTTCGTGCGATTTAGCCATGGGACAGCCGTTCTCCATTGTTGCCAGCCCATTACACCAAGTATTATGATAAAGGGTACGACGGTTAAGATGAATCGTTCCTGTTTGTTCGGGAAATAGGAATGAAACGCCAGAAAAAGAAATGCAGGCAGAAATATAATCAGGTTTTTTCTCCAATTATAGAAAAAGCCTGCAAACAGAAAAATACTAACCGGCGGAATCATCAAGGCAAAAAGCAGCAGGAGGTAGTTATACCACGGGCCGGTGATATAGTCATAGCGGTATTCCAAATTGTAAAGCACGTATTCAGTAAACTCCACGAATGGAGTGCCCCAAATAAAATAATCCACAAGTCCCTGAAAAACTATCATCGACAGGAGGTAGCCCAACCCAAAAATAATAGCTTCTCTGATTTGTTTCTCAAACAGCAGTGCCAATCCCATACCTCCGGCATAAATCATGGTTTGGTACCTGATGGAAAATGCTATTCCTGCTACAAATCCTGCCAGCAGAAAAGTGCCTAAACTGTTTTTCCTGCCCTCATCATTTTTAATGATCAGCCAGGTACCGATAAATAAAAATGGTATGGAGAAAGCTTCTACAAGGTTTCTTACGCTTACCCATGGCATAAACCAGAAGGATGCAAGCAGTATTCCGGCGATGCGGGCAGCACTTTTATTTGAAAGTTTCTCGGTGATTCGATAGCCCAAAACCACTACTACCATTGAGAATGCCGCATGGAAAAGCCGAACAATCAGCATTTTTGTCTGAGGGTCGTTCAGGCCTATCCATTTAAAAAAAGTGAATAACATAAAGTGGAGTCCGGCATAAAAAAAGGTATGGCCTTTGGAGCCTTCATTTTCTTCATCCCAAGGCAGCCAGTGGTTAAAGTTCCCATCATCTACCCATGATTGGGCAATTTCTATCACCAGGAAATGGTCGTCGAGCATGCCCCAGCCTTTGGCAAAGATCAGTGCTACCAGTCTTAAAGCAGCTGCTATCCAAATGATTAAAATAAGTGGTTTGTTTTCCCAGTAGTTGTAGATGGATGATCTGATGTTCATTTTACCGGAATAAAATGCGGGCAGGTAGTTGATTATGCTTTATGGAAGCAAATCAATTCTTTTATCTGATTGAGGTTAATTTCTTTTCCTTCCGTCCTTGATTCGATGGCTGATTTTGTAAAATAGTTGTGGCTCTCGAGGAATTTTACCTGTAGTTCATACCATTCTTTAAGGGTGGTAGGATTGATATTGAGCAGATTCCATTCCAGTTTCAGTCTGTGGGAGATCATATAAAAATCATCTCTTCCAAGATAATCCAGATCGGCATCGCAAATAATTTTTTCAAGTTTTTCGCTGGCACTCTGAGGGAGTTTGGTGGTCATAATCATATTGCAGATTACCTCAATTTGTTTTTTAGTATAGTCGAACCTGGGCAGCGTTTGTCGTGCAATGTCGCATGAAGCTTTTTCGTGGCCGATGTATGTTCGCAGCATTCCTGAATCATGATAAAGGCAGGCTGTTTTAACCAGTAAAGCCTCTTCTCCGTTGATATTTTCTTGTCTCATAATTCGTTCGGCTGAATTGTAAACATCAAGGGTATGGTCAACATCATGATAATAAAGTGTTGGCTTTAACTCTTCCTTCAGCTTTCTTAGAATAAAACTTTTTGCGCCATCAAAATTCATGAAATATGCGAATAAGTAGTTAACATTTTATCCAAAAAGAGCCGGAAACTTGCATTCCGGCTCCCTGAATAATATTATTTAAAACTTTGCGAATTAGTAAGATACGATCTTTTGCCAATTGAATTTCCGTGGATTGATACACATCACCGGAATTTGAGAGCTATTGAATATGATTTGTTCGTCCCACGATCCAAGAATAAATCGTTTAAAGCTTTGATCAGGATCAGTCATGATCATGATCAGATCGGCATTGTTAGTGGTGGCGTAATCAACAACTTGTTTTGCGAAGTTGGTATTTTTTTCTGCTACCCTTATGGTATAGCTAACTTCATTTTTACCAAAGAACTCAGTGATCTGTTTAACAGCTTCATCAATATGTTCTCCGGCCATCTGGTAGATGTGAATTTCTGATTTAAACTGATTGGCAATGTGAGCTGCCCATTTTGTTTTTTCCCATGGACCGGCATCACTGGTAATGGGAAGTACGATATGAGCATATCCTTCATCGA
>CAYNDN010000115.1:3090-8772 GCA_964395075.1 uncultured Lentimicrobiaceae bacterium
GTTCGTTTTTGCATTACGATAACCGGCGCGGGTGAGCTTGTAACAACCTTAAGAGCGTAACTTCCGGTAAGGTGCTGAATGCCAACTTTCCCGTGTGTTCCAAGATAGAGCAGATTTGTGCCAAGGTCTTTGGCCACATCACTGATTGTAGTGAAAATAGATCCTTCCCTGGCGATTCCTTCGGCTTTTATGCCATACTTTTCCTTCAACTCAGCAACAATGTCTTCAAGTTTTGCTTTGATTGCATTATCATCCAGGCTCTCTTTTTTGAGCTGAGCCTTCGTGTTTTTGTCGATCACGTGAAGAACAACCACTTTGTAGTTCAGGAATTTCGCTGCTTCGGCAGCCTGACTGATAGCATTGTCGCCAACCTCGGTAAAATCGGTTGGTACCAACACTAAATTATTCATGTTTTCGGTCATGATGATTTAAGTTATTTTATGTTTGTGCGGACTTCAGACTCTTAAGCCACAAAAATAGAATTTTTTTCTTTGAAACAACTGATTGCAAATTATTTCAATTCATCCGGGACATGTCAAAATCAATCAGGGGTATCTTAAAAAAAAGCATGAAACCGGTATTGGTTTGGTCAGGTAGCCGGGTAAAATCGATATTGCAGGTCATATCAGTCTTTTGTGGCAAGGTCGTCCTCTTTTTCAAGTTCTTTCTTCAGTACACTGTAAATCTGTTTTTCGATGGATGCTACAGGGGCATTGGTGTTATTGACCAGAATAATGGTTATTTTATCTTCGATATAACGTTTTAAACTTGCAGTGAACCCATTCCAAAGTCCGTTATGGTAAACTACTTTTTTGCCATCAAGTTCATTCAATCTCCAGCCATATCCATAGTTGAATTCTCTGCCCCTGGATGTTTTTCCTCTGTCGAATGCTTTTTCGAGCAAAGTATCATTTACAAGCAAATTGGTGTATAAAGCCTGATCCCATTTTAACAGGTCTTCAGCAGTGGTGTAAACGCTTTTGTCACCCAGCACCTCATCCAGAGGGTTGTGGGCAAATTTCCTGTATTTCCAGCCACGTTTCGTAAATCCGGTAGCAAGATTTGTTATTGTGTCGATGGATTGCTGATTCCAGGCAAAGGAATGACTCATTTTGAGTGGAGTAAAAATCTCATCATCCAGGAACTTATAAAATCGTTTTCCTGAAATTCTTTCAACCAAAAGAGCCAGGATGGCATAGCCGGTATTGTTATACAGGTGTCGTCGTCCGGGAACATAATTGAGTTGTGGGTTATGATCATTGATCAGTTTCAGGACGTCTTCGTTGGTTATGCGTTTGTCATCATCCCAATAATGGTCAACAAAGTACATGTAGTTCTGTAAACCAGCTGTATGATACAGCAGGTGACTTATCGTGATGTTGTTAAAGGGAAATTCAGGGATATAATTCACAACAGTATCGTTAAGATTGAGTTTGCCACGATCCTTCAATATCAGAACACACATAGCAGTAAACCCCTTACTCACCGAAGCAATCTGAAATACGGTGTTGAAATCAAGGGCTGTTTTTTGGTAAAGGTTGGCGTATCCGTTTGAATATTTAAAAACCGGAAATCCATTGAGAGCCACAAGGGCATTGCCATTAAATCTGTATCTCGATAATACCTCTGCAAGCAATGTGTCGATTTTTGCGATTTTTTCCGGAGGTAAAGGGGGCTTTATTTCCGGAGGTGCCGTGGGGTGCAACGCCAGGGGCATATTGCTTGTGGACTGGTGATTGCAACTGATGATCACCAAAAGTAATGAAAGAATAATAGCCTTGTATTTCAACATGTAACCCAAATCCATCAAAAAAAACCGTAAAAATATGTAAATTCGAATTGGGCCGTTAAACGTTTTTTCCACAATTGAATTGTTGAAATTTGGTTGGGTAAAAAATAAATGAAACGGATTTTGGTTTATAAGAAGCTTTCAATTCAATTTTTTCTATTTGGTTAACTTAAGTTGAAAGTTACCGGATCGGTTAAGTGAATACAAATTGGGTCAATTACAATGGTGAGTATTTACGGAGTTAAGCTTCTTGATGAGTTGCGTTTTTATGAATTGAAGGGACTGATGCATGCCCGGTTGCCCCGCGAAGTGTGCGAATCCGCTTCAAAATATAAATTCCCGGAAGGTAAACAGCGTAAAGTGCTCGGAGAATTATTGCTCAGGTCAATGGTTAATCGCGATCATCATATCAAATCAGCCGATTTGCGGATTGCTTATACAGAAAAGGATAAACCCTACCTTGAATCTCACCCTCACATCCATTTTAATATTTCCCATTCCGGCGACTGGGTAGTGATTGCTTTCTCAGAGAAACCGGTTGGGGTAGATGTGGAAAAAATCAGAAAGGTTAATCTGAATATTGCAAGGCGGTTTTTTTCGGAATATGAAAAGGGAGTTCTTTTTGGATTACCGGAAAAAGAACAGTATAATTATTTTTTCGATCTGTGGACCATGAAAGAAAGCTTTTTAAAAGCAATTGGTACAGGGCTCACCCGGCCGCTGAAATCGTTTACCGTGATGCAATCGGCTGATGGTTTTTTTCTGCAGGATGCCGCAGATTATCATGAAGTACATTTTGCACAACTAACTCTTGATAAACAACATAAGTTGTCGGTTTGTAGTTTTGAAAATGAAATTAATAATGAGGTGGGTACTCTGTATATCAACGATATGTTGGAACTGATGCATGCTTAGTCTGTGCCAGGGAGTTTAGCATTTCAAAATCAGTTCCCTGATTCTCCTCCTGTCCACTTTTTGATTGCCTGTCCTTGGGAAAGTTTCCAGAAAAAATATTTGCTTTGGATGTTGATGTTTTGGAAGCTCTTCAGAACATTGTAAGAGCAAGTCATTTTGCAACGCGGGCTCTGGCAATTTTCCTTCGATAACCAGAACGGCCAACTCCCCCAGTTTTTCATCCGGAATGGATGAAACAATGAAACTTACCCAAGGAAAGGCATTCATAAGGTGCGCAATCTTATTTTCTATTTCTTCAGGAATGATATTTATCCCACCACTGATAATAAGGTTATCGGAACGGCCAATGACTTTGAAAGTCCGCTCATTCCTGATTTTTACCAGGTCGTTGGTTTTAACTTTCGATTCAGTGATTTCAGGAGCGTCAATGATCAAACGGCCCGATGCATCCGCTGAAACAGAGATGCCCGGCAACGTATGCAACCAACCATCCGCATCAACACCATTAAGCTTCTCCATGGCAATGTGGGTAACGGTTTCAGTCATTCCGTATGTCAGGTAACTTTTATTTGAGAGCTGTTGTATTGTTTTTCGTAGCGCCAGTGGAAGCGGTGCCCCGCCAATGATCAGGTTTTTAATGGAATTTAATTTCCTGTCACCATCAGGCTCTTTAAAAATTTCATGAACCTGTGTAGGTATCATCGCCACAAAATCGAACTCCTCTATTCTCCTTTTCAGCGGATTGGATGTGGGTTCAGAAAGTGTTAAATTAAGGCTGAGTGCCATAGCCCTTACCAGCATCATTTTGCCTGCAATGTATTCAGCAGGCAGGCATAGCAGGGCGTTATTACCTTTTTTGAGATTAAGAAACACACCTGTTTTCAGGGCGCTGTTAACCATGAACTGCTTTTGAATCAGGACATTTCTCGGTGCCCCAGTGCTGCCGCTGGTTTTTACTTCGATATGATTGTTATCATCAAGCCAGTTCAATAAAAAAGTAAATATGGATTTTTCCCAATCCGGTGATTTTTGATCTGCCAGTCCGCCTTGAGCCAAAAGGATCAGATCGTTTTTAAGATATGGCTTTCCATTCAAAAGAATTGAGCTGGCTAATTTATAATCCATTGGTCGAAAAGGCTGGTGTCCCAGGTTTTGGATGAGTCAAATTGTAGCGATGCATTTCTGATTTCAAGCGGTGAAGTAATATTGTTGGTGAACAGTTGCCCGGTTCCAAGCCCTTGTGGCATTTTGCTTCCCAGGGTGGCTGTCCACTGGGCGATGGCATTCAGCCCAATGTTGGATTCGAGTGCCGAAGTAATCCACCATCCGATATTTAAACTTTCCGCTAACTCAATCCATTCGGTGCAGCCCGCAATGCCACCATGCAGCGATGGTTTTAGAATGATATAATCTGGTAGAATTGAAAGAAGCAGCGAGATTTTCTCATTTCTTCGGTTTACCCCGATGAGTTCTTCATCCAGTGCGATGGGTAAAATTCGCTGGTTAACCAGATCAGCCATTGCTTCCCACTGTCCTTTTTTGATGGGTTGTTCGATGGAGTGAATTTCAAGGTCTGCCAGGTTTTCGAGGATTTTGGGTGCTTCTGTTGGATCAAAAGCGCCGTTGGCATCCACGCGCAGTTCAAGTTCACCGGCAGAAAAATCTTTCCTGATACTTTTCAGGATTTCATACTCATCTTCAAAATCTATGGCTCCGATTTTTAATTTAATACATCTGAAACCGCCCTCAATTTTTTTGGCGACCTGCTTTTTCATAAAATCGATATCTCCCATCCAAACCAATCCGTTGATCGGGATAACTGCTTTTCCACCGGTAAATTGAGAAGGAAATAAAATCATTTTTCCACCGGTTTCAAAATCTTTAATGGCTGTTTCAAGGCCAAAACGAATGGAGGGAAAATCCAGTAGCCCAACATCAATCCAGTATTGATAGTTTGAGATATCATCGGCAACTGCTTTGATTTTTTCTTCAAACCCTGTTCCGGCTTCTGTGCTGAGTCCGGATAATGGAGCAATTTCTCCTATCCCTGTTATATTTTTTAATGGGTCTGAAATAACCAAAAACCAAACATCGCGGGTGCTCATCACACCTCTTGAGGTGCAGGCAGGCCGTTTAAAGTGAAGCGTGTACCTAAAATATTTTGCAATCATACACAAAGTAAAATTCCGATTCCAAAAAGCAGAATGTAAGCAAAGGTAGAGATGGCGAGCTTTTTGAGGTAAGGGTCGAGCAGTTTTTGTTCGTCGATTTTCAGAATCCTGAGTAAGTCTTTTATAAAAAGTGGAATAACAGCAAGAAAAATAAATTGTTCAGGAGCGTGATAGTTGAGGATAGTATAAACGATGCCACTTAAGATTGCCAAAACTACAAGTGCTCCATGATATATTCTTGCATTGATGGAACCAATTCTGACAACGATGGTATTTTTTCCTGAATTTTTATCGTTTTCGATGTCGCGCATATTGTTGAGATTCAGTACACCGGTGCTGAGCAACCCTACCGAAATGGCCATAAGCCAGGTGTCGGGCGGAAGCGCATGTGCGTTTAAATAATATGTTCCAAGCACACCGGTCAGACCGAAAAAAATAAACACAAACAGGTCGCCCAAACCCTGATAGCCATAAGGCTTTTTCCCGACTGTATATTTTATGGCCGCCGTCATGCTCACAAGGCCCAATCCAAGGAAGAATAAAACCTGCCAGGATTCAACGCCGAGGCTGCTAATGATGAGCGAAATGCCACTTGCCAGCGTAAGAGATGCCGTGATGCCAACCCCCCACCACATTTCCTTTACGGAGATTTCTCCACTTTGCACAGTACGCCTGGGGCCGATCCGGTTTTGATTGTCGGTGCCTTTGAGCGAATCCCCGAGGTCGTTGGCCAGGTTCGATAATATCTGCAAAAGCAATGTGGTAGCAATTGCAAGCCCAATAACAATGCTATCAAAATTTTGGTCG
>CAYNDN010000115.1:8782-10630 GCA_964395075.1 uncultured Lentimicrobiaceae bacterium
AACTTCCTGCCAATGTGCTTGAAACAGCCAGTGGCAGCGTGCGCAGCCGCATTGCCTTAATCCATGATTTAGCTGAGGCCATTACGGGAATTTTGGATATTTATGAAAATCAGGATCACGCTTTTCCAGGAAGGCATGTTTCCCTTCCTGTGCTTCTTCGGTCAGATAATAAAGTAAAGTTGCGTTACCTGCAAACTCCTGTAATCCGGCCTGTCCGTCCAGATCGGCATTCATGCCAAGCTTGAGCATGCGCAGCGCCATGGGGCTGCGTTTCATCATGGTTTTGGCCCAGTCAACAACTTCATCCTCTAATTTGTTCTGCGGAACAACTTTATTTACGAGTCCCATTTCTTCGGCTTCTTTGGCTGAATACTGGCGGCACATAAACCAGATTTCACGGGCTTTTTTTTGTCCGACAATACTGGCCAGGTAGGAGGATCCAAACCCTGCATCAAAACTACCTACCTTGGGTCCGGTCTGGCCAAAAATCGCATTATCGCTGGCAATTGTCAGGTCGCAAACCACATGCAAAACATGACCGCCTCCAATGGCATAACCATTCACCATGGCAATTACAGGCTTTGGCAGCGAACGGATTTGTTTTTGTACATCAAGCACGTTCAATCTTGGAACACCATCTTTCCCGATGTATCCGCCCATGCCCTTCACATTCTGGTCGCCACCTGAGCAAAAAGCTTTGTAGCCGGCACCCGTAAAAACCACGACATTAATCTTTTGGTCTTCCCTGCAAATGCGCATGGCATCGCTCATTTCGGTGGTGGTGGTTGGGGTAAAGGCGTTGTGATAACGTGGGCGGTTTATGGTGATTCTTGCGATTCCTTCCCAGAAATCGAATAAGATTTCTTCGTATTCCTTTATTGTTTTCCAGTTTCGTTTTTCCATGATGCAACAAATATTAAACTTTTTCCTTAATTCAAAAGCTCCACATTTCCGTTCTTCAGAAACTCAAAATATTTCCTCAGCACTTCAGGAGATTTCTTACGGTTGGTAACAACTTCCAGAAGCGCTGGTTTGTTTAATTCGGGAGAGAAAAATTTTGTAAGGTTCTGCCGCAGTTCATCCTGGCTGCAAGCATGGAAGTATTCCAATCCGAAAGTGCTGGCAAAGCCTTCTGTACTTTCCAGATGCCTGGTTTCGTAAAATTTTTCGAGATGGTCGGTGCCGGATGGCCCTGGAATGATCCTGAAAATATTTCCACCACCATTGTTGATCACGATAATGCGCAATCTATCGGAAAGATAATCATTCCACAGGCCGTTGGAATCATAGTAAAAGGTAAGGTCGCCGGTGATGAGTACCGAAAGTTTATCAGAAAAATAGGCTGATCCGGCAGCGGTGGAAGTTGATCCGTCTATGCCGCTGGTACCCCTGTTTGAAAAATGTTCAGGCCTGCCGTGGTGGCAAAAAAGTTGCGTGTATCGCACCGGGCTGCTGTTTCCGAGGTGCAGGTCGGTATCCTCCGGGAGTTGATTAAAAATTTCTTCAAAAACTTTCAGGTCGCTGTGTTCAGCTTCTGCCAAGAACAGTTTATGGCGTTGCTCAGATAAATCTCTTTTAGCTATCCAGCGATTGTGGAATCCACTTTTATTATCCTGTAAATCTGGAAGAATTTGCTCAAAAAATGGCAGCGGATCCATAAATACGCTGTGAGTCATTTGCTGATATGTATCTGCGTGGTATGGGTCGGTGCTGATGTGAATATGATCTGCAATGTCGTTTCTGCGAAGGAAAGCTTTGATCCTTTTGGACACGATGGCATCGCCAAAAGTAACCAGTAGATCAGGGGCAAAGTCATGCTCTTCATTTTTACCAATGGTGGCCAGCACC
>CAYNDN010000116.1:0-10610 GCA_964395075.1 uncultured Lentimicrobiaceae bacterium
TTTTTATGGAACGATAATAAATGTTATTAAATGCTAATTTTTAACACCCCACCTGCAACCCTATGAGGCTTTAGCATACAGCGAACTTGGGCAGGCCTATCTGTCGAAAGGTTTAATGGACAGTTCACTCTTTTACCTGCACAAAGCCGATGATGTGTACAATGACCTTAGCGATTTACAAAACAGGGCTGTGATGAATACCAAAATCGGCTATATTCATAAAGCAAGCGGAAATTTCGACGATGCCACCCAATATTATCTTCAGGCATTGGATTTTCTGGAAAACAACAGGGATACGTTTTGGTTTGGAATTGCCAGCGATCATCTGGCACACATTTACCTGGAAACGGGTAACTATTTTCGTGCACTTTCCCATTTCCAGAATGCCATCGACATGTTCAAACACCTCGGTATTATGGTCAATGTGGGAAGTGAATACAATGCAGTGGGGCTGATCTATCGCAATGCAAAAAACAGGGATAAAGAAATAGAATCTTACATTAATGCAATAAATATACTTAAGGATGTGGACGAATCTGTTTTTCTGGCTGAAGCCTACAGCAACCTTTCTGAACTATACCTGGAGGACGGGCGAACTGATGAAGGATTTGAAATGCTGGAAAAATCCCGACAGATTTATGAAAATTTGAATTATCCCCTTGGATTGAGCAGCTATTATGCTGTGCTTTCATTTTATTACGAAAATCAGGATCCACCCGACTATGGAAAAGTAATTGAGTACGCGGCGCTCGGTGGCGAAATTGCATTGCAAAACAACAGCTATAGACAATATGCCGATGCCATGTACTATCTGGGTACGGCATATTTTCATACCTATCAGTTTGAAAAAGCCAGAAACACTTTGGAAAAGGGGTACAGTAAAGCTGAACAGTATGGGTTTTACCCCGAAATGAAACGACTGGCAAGGGAGTTATCCGTGCTTTATAAAAAACTGAATAGGCAGGAAATTGCCCTTGAATACCTTGAGAAACACCTAATGCTCAGGGATAGCCTTGCCGGTGAAGAGCGCATTAAGGAATTTACCAATCTCGATTTAAGCTATCAGTTTAGGCAAGAACAACTGCGAGACAGCCTGGAGCAGGAACAGCAACGGATGGAACTGGTTTTTGAACATAAGCAGGATTTACGCAATCAGCGCAGGATGCAGTATGTGCTTGGTTTTGGCCTGGCCCTGATAATCATTGTGGCTTTATTTATTTATGTTGACTCAAGACGAAGAAAGCTGCAAAATAAAATTCTCGAAGAGAAAAACCAGATAATTAACAAAACCCTTCATGAAAAGGAACTTCTCCTGAAAGAAATACATCACAGGGTAAAGAATAATTTTCAGACCATTACCAGTTTGCTGGAACTGCAATCCAGAGAGGTGAGCGATGAAAAGGCCATTGCCAATATTGAGGAAGGGCAGAGCCGGATCAGATCCATGGCTCTCATCCATCAGAGATTGTATCAGAAAAGCGATTTGTCTGTGATTGATATGCAGGATTACCTTGAACAATTGACGAATCAAATAATCTATAACCACAACATAAAGAATGTAAACCTATCTTTGAGTGCAGAAAAAATCATGCTGGATATAGATACCTCGATTCCTGTTGGATTGATTTTAAATGAACTGATTACCAATTCCTGTAAATATGCTTTTCATGATGGATCTGGTCATCAACTACAAATCTCAATCACTTGTCCTGAAAAGGGTACCTACATCCTGGTATACCATGATTCGGGTCCCGGCCTGCCACAAAACAGAGTTCCGGAAAATTTGAGCACGCTGGGCCTTAGGCTTGTTCATCGTCTGGCCAGGCAGTTACAAGGGACGCTCAATTATAAATATCTTGATGGAAGCCGGTTCGAAGTGGTTTTTTATGATACGGAATATCGTAAAAATACGGACTAAAACCAACCGATTGTACAAGCCTGCAAATCAAATACAACTCCCTTGACAACCAACTTAATTTTTATTACCATTCCAGGCATAAGTTCCGTAATCAGCAGCCAGGTCATGATCCCAATGGTTGTATTAATAATATTTCATACATTTATTTTCCTAATGTGTTAATTTTGCACACATGAGTAAAACACAGATACTGGTTGTAGAAGATGAGATTGTGGTTGCTGACAACATTTGCGATACACTAAATGCCATTGGCTACGAAGCCCTCGAACCGGTTATTTCCTACAGTGAGGCCATTGAAAGTATTGAGAGTAATCACCCTGATCTGGTGATCCTCGACATTCAGTTATCCGGCAAAAAAGATGGTATTGATCTGGCTTGGAAAATACGAAGGGATTATGATATCCCCTTTATCTTCCTTACATCCAACGCTGATAAACTTACCGTTGAGCGGGCCAAACGGGTTAAGCCACCTGCCTACCTTGTAAAACCCTTTAACAAGAATGAATTGTTTACTTCCATCGAAATTGCATTATACAATTATTCCAGTACGGTAAGAGAAGAGAATGCGCCGGTGATTATCAAAGACGCCATCTTCGTTAAGCTGAACAAGAGTTTTCGCAAAGTCGGTTTTAAGGAAATCCTATTCGTTAAAAGTGAACATGTGTACATTGAGATCGTTACCAACACAGGTGAAAAACTGCTTGTAAGGGAAAGCTTAAGTGAATGCATTCGTAAACTGCCCGAATCCTTCATGAAAGTGCATCGCAGTTATATTGCCAATCTGGAACACCTAAAGGCCATCGAAGGAGGAACTCTCATTATAGGTAATCAAGAAATACCCATTGGGAAAAATTACCGGGATGACCTATTGCAAAAGCTGAATCTGGATTAGATCAACAGAACAAAATTCCTTGGTTTCGGAACAAGAAAGACTTCTTTCAGAACATTTATTTTTTCCAAAGTAGTTTAATGCACATTTTTGAAGTTGAAATCAAATGTTCAACAAAAAAATGTGTAAAATGAGTAACTTTAAATTAAAACAGCTTGAAAAAATACAGGCATTTCTTTTCTGGGTGCTATTGGTCATCTTTATATTGCTGATAGCATTTTCAGGATGGTCACAGGTCACTTTTCTGGGTGACAATAACCAGGCTAAAGAAGATGCCAATATTTTCGGGATGATACGTGAGGGCGATAGCGCTTTCTTCATAACCGAAACCACATCTCCTGACTACAGTAGTTATCATTTATTTAGCATTTGGGTGTCTGATGGCTCTGAAGCCGGCACTTACAAGCTTGCTGAAAACTATATTTCAGGATTAAACATCAATAAACCTGCGATTATTACTAATCTTATGTTTTTTAATGGAGCGTTGTATTTTGGAACTAAACATAGCGGGTTGCACAAAACAGATGGATCCGATGCAGGCTCATCGCTGGTTAAAGAACTTAATAATGCACAGTATTTTATGGTGATGGGCTCCTATTTGTATTTCAGTGCGTATGCCGATCCCTGGGGGCAGGAATTGTGGAGAACGGATGGTACGACAGCCGGCACTGAATTGGTTAAGGATATTTATCTTGAGTACGTGCTTCAGGATATCAGCTCCGAACCGGTATTGCTTGGTGTTCTCGGAGGGGATAAACTTATCCTTCATGCATCATCCGTTGAGAATGGCCGCGAAATGTGGGTTACCGACGGTACTGAGCAGGGAACAATTATGCTTAAAGATATTTGTCCCGGAACCGTTGACGGTGTTGACGAAAACCTAAACTTAAAAAGTCAGTTCACGATCTTCAATAATGAACTCTATTTTTCTGCGGAAGCCACAGGAGCTGAATATGAAAAAGATCTGTATAAAACCGATGGAACTCCGCAGGGCACTGTGCTTGTAAAAGTAATTGATAAATACAATTTAAGTTACTTTTCCGAATACAATGGGGCGTTGTATTTCAATGGTGGAGGATATACCTATAAAAGTAACGGGACCACTGCAGGCACAACAATACTATCTCCAAATGATGGATTTTCCTACAATGAATTTAATGGCAAACTTTACTTTGTGGATAAAGATTATGCATACTATACCACAGGTAATGGAGCAACACCCTTCTTTGATTTCGACAACCTGGGCGACTTTATTTACGTGCCGCAGGTTGGTCTGGGCATATACAATAATAAATTGATATATTTCTCACTGAATGTTCCTCCAAATCTTGGAAGTGAAACAGCAAGTGGTAGGGAGTTATGGTCGTTTGATGGCACCAACTTCGAATTATTAAAGGATGTATGGCTTGGCGAAAAGAATGGTATTTCCGGAATGAACTTCCTGGATATGGGAAATTATTTTCTATTTTACGGCAATGATGGCACAGGAGCTACATTATGGAAATGTAACGGTACAGAGTCAGGAACAATTAAAGTAAAAGATTTGGCAGATTCCGGAATTATTCCTGAATATGAATATCTTCCTTATAATGCCATCCTGGGTGGTGAAGTGTTTTTTTCTGTAGAAAATCAAACCGGAGAAATCTGGAAAACTGACGGAACCTCAAATGGCACCTCAAAATTACTGAATGCCGAAGCTGTAGGCGAATACCGGTTAGGAGCAAAAATGCAAGAAAGCAGCACCCAGGTATATATGACTTCCGGTTATTCCGGATGGGTTACCGATGGCACTTCAGGGGGTTCTTCAATGATAAGTGGTACAACAGGTCAAATACTCCCCATTGATAATCCTTTCGGAGTTGTTCATAAGCCCAGTGGTAAATTATTGTTCGCCAGTGGCGGTGATGGAGTCCATAGTAATTCGGAACTCTGGGTGAGCGACGGAACCAGTGGCGGCACTTTTGCCCTTAAGGATAAATCCAATAATATAATCAGGCAGCCACAAATGTTTTTATCAGGGACCAACTACGTATATCTCAAAGAAGGGAACAATTGGGGTGGGTACATGTATATGTCAGACGGAACAGCCGCAGGAACCTCTGTAAAGAGTATAGGTTTTGCCTATCCGAATTTGTTGGGAGTAATTGGTGATACACTGTATTTTACCGTTGGTTATGCCAGCACCAATGGTTTGCACAAATACATTCCTGGCACAACAGGGTCAGTTACCCTCAAAGCAAGCATCTCCGTTTACGACTTTACAGTTTTGGACAGCATTGCGCTCTTCAATGTCAGTAACCCATCAGCCGATAGGGGCCTCTGGATAACTAACGGCACACCGGAAGGAACCCATAAAATACTCCAACATCGTAACCTAAGCATTAAAAATGCTGTTGTTCATGATGGCTCCATTTATTTTGTTCTGAATAACGGAAAATTATATCAAACAGACGGTACGGAAGCAAATACTGTTACACTCATTGGTGAGGCTGTAGAAGATATTGTAGTTTTCAACAATGAACTTTACCTGATCAGGAATTACAAAGAAAGATCCTCCTTCTACATCTGGAAAAATGACTTTACCGACATGGTTGAGCTTCTAAGTTCCGATAGCCTGGATACCTATAAAATGCCAAAAGTTAATGATGATATATTATATTTTTATGCCAATGGGTTTCATACCGGAACTGAACTTTACAGCTACCAGGTACCAACAGCGCCGGCAATTTCAGTTACTTTTCAATCGGGGTCCTCACAAGGTCACTATAGCATACCCGATGGCGATACAATCGGAAAATACTCTGATTTTCCCAATATTGCCGCCTCCATTCTGGATGACACCTCTGCTATGTTGGAGTATAAATTTTTTGCAATCAGCAATTCAGGACCTGAACCATTAATCATCAGCGATCAGTCGGATGTATCAGGTCAATATGGCGAATATTTTATATTCCTTGACCTGCCGGAGCAAATACCGCCTTTCAGCAATGCCAAATTTCAGATGGCATTTATTGGCAACCACGATCATGGTTACCAGGTGAGTACGGTAAATTTAAGATCGAATGATCCTGACAATCCGGTCTATAGTTTTAATGTTTATGGGAATTCCTTGTCCCATCCCACTATGTCAATAATGCATTCGTTGGATCCATTGGTTAATTCAAGCAGCATTGTATTTCCAACCACCGATGTTGGATCAACTGCACGGGATACGGCTTTTATTATAAATTCTATTTACGGAAACTTAATGGAGATCGATTCTATTACCATTACGGGAGATAATGCGGCTGACTTTTCATTTACATCAAGTAATAATGCCATAAAATGTTACACATATAGTCAGATTCATCCGGACGACAGAATGGATTCATTGCTCAATGTTGATGATTACAAATCTGTTGTCGCACTTGCTTTTACTCCTGTTGAAATTGGTGAGCGCAATGCGATGCTTAATGTTTACAGTAATGCCTTAAATTCACCTTTTTCCATTGAGCTTTCTGGAGCTACCTACTGCATTCCAAACGATTACATTACACCTGAAGGGCCTGAGTTAATATGTTCGGGCTCTGGTGATTCGGTTGTTTTTTCCTATCCTCAACTTACCGATGCAGAATATTGCTGGGGCAACCTGGGCGATTGGGTTCCTGTAGGATCAATTGATTTTGGTGAAGTTCCATATAATACGATGATAAGCATGGATTTTGATAGTGCCGGTATTCCTTACTTATTAAATAGTTCCTCAACTGCTTCAGCAGTTAACAGGTTCAATGGCAACAACTGGGAAATCATAGGCCAGAATAATCTGAATAACTTTGGAACCCCAATTGAACTGGAAATAGACGCAGCTACCAATATTCCCTATGTATTGCACAATCATTATAGCTCCGGAGCGGGTAACGGCATAATCTTCTTTGATGGAAATATATGGGTTTCACTTACCAACGACACCCTTTCTTCAGCGGGAATTGACTTTATGTCGATGACAATTATGAACAGTGAAATCTATGTTGCATATTCGGATAAAAAAAAGTTTTCGAGAGCAACCGTTAAAAAGTATAACGGAAGTGCTTGGGAACTAGTTGGTAACGCGGGTTTTACTGCATCTTCTGCAACAAAGCTTCTGCTGGAGAGTAACAACAATAGCCTGTATCTCGCATTCCGGGATGGATCAGCTGAAAATGAAGGAGCTTCGGTGATGAAATTCAATGGAACCGATTGGCAGTACATGGGTGAAAAGGGATTTAGTGGGTTGGAACTTCGGGATGTGGACATGGATTTCGATGATAATGGAAATCCTGTAGTGTATTATACTTTGGGTCTGAATTATGCGGGTCGGGGAATTAAACACCTGGTTAATAATGCATGGGAAGACTACGGTGATATAAATGAAATCATGTGGGGCAACCAATCGTACGCATCCCATAGTCTCGAGATTTATAATGGAATACCTTACATCCTTTACCGTGAATTCGGAAAAATGGGAATGAATTCGTTTAAAGTCATCTCAAATTCAAACGGCACTTGGGAACCCTTTATCAGTGAATCCCCTGAAGCATATGGCGGACTCGAGTACGTTTTCAATTTAAATAATTCAGGCATTCCGCATATTGGATATCTTTATAGGGAAGTAAACACAGGCTATCTGAATGTGATCAAATACCAGCCTGACACCGAATGTTTAAGCACAACAAACCAGCTTGTTGTAAAAACACCTGGCCATTACCGTGTAAGGATAACGGATAACGCCAGCAACTGCAGCTACTATTCATTGAATTATGTTACCGTAAAAGTGGAAGAGTGTGTGCCGGATATCGTTGTTAAAGGAAACGACAGAACAATCAGTAACGGAAGTACTTGGACAAGCACGACATACAATACATTGTTTGGCTCGACAGCGTTGGGCGATTCAATCATGAAACGCTTTGTTATTCATAATGAGGGTACCGGCGGACTTTATCTTACAGATAGCGTGAGGATGTCCGGGAATGATTCAACGCAGTTCAGTATTCTTGTCCAGCCATCTGATACGATTTTTGCCGGGGATACCTCCTCATTTGTGGTAATGTTTAAGCCGGATAGTTACGGGATGAAAATATCCGATGTAAAAATCGTGTCCAATGATACAGAAAAAACACGCTACACATTCAGGGTAAAAGCTGAAGCCAGCGGATTGAGCCTTATCCAGACTGACTCACTCATTGTGGATGCAAACAGCAATGGCATACTAAACATAGGGGAGGATACCCTTCGCTATCATCTGGTGGTGAAAAACCAAGATGGGGCGACCTCATATAGTAATTTTGACCTGATCGAAATACTTAATCTTAATGGAAGCCTTATTTTAGGAACTGTTACAACCCAGATGGGGTCAGTCGTCTGGGGTAATTCAGCGGGTCAAACGACTTTCTTCAAAATACATTACAACAGTATGGCAGCTGGGGAAACTGATACTGTAACCGTAGATGTGATCCCAACAAACTATTTGCCTGATGATGACGGGGTGTTTGCCAACCAGGCTAAATTAAATGGCAATACAATTTTGGATATCTTTTCAGATGACCCGGATTATCCCGGCAATCAGGATTCGACAAAAACCTCCTATGCACCGCAGTGCAACAATCCCACAACAGCCGGTTCCATTGGCGATGACCAGACCATATGTTCAGGTTCAACACCTGCGCCTATTAACAATATTTCGCTGCCATCAGGTGAAAAAGGCACAGTTGAATATAAATGGCAGAAATCCATTATTAGCTCAACATCGGGATTCACCGATATTGAAAGCAGCAATGATTCAACATACTCGCCAGTAGCATTAACCACCACTACTTGGTATAAAAGGCTTGCCAAAGTGGACTGTGAATCCGACTGGTCAGGGGCGGCTGAATCAAACGTGGTCGAAATCACCGTGCCCGATATTGCAGTACCGGTGCTGACCATCCAAAGCAACACCAATACTTCCTCCACCGCCAGCACGGTTAACGCAACCATCACCCAAAGCTGTGAAAATGCCACCAACCGCGGCGCTATATGGTATCCCTACACCAACAGCGATAAGGAAATTGGCGGAGCTGATGTAACCAATGTGGCCGAAGATGGCGATTTCACTGCTGAAGCCTTCACGGCTAGCTTGACCGGGATGGATGTGAACACCCAATATAATGTGCGTGCCCATGCCACAAATCCTGATGGTATTGCGTACAGCTCAAGAGGCGATTTTTGGACTTTGGCGAATGTACCGGCAGCCCCAACAGTGGACGGCGCCACAGCTACAACGCTCGATGTAACAGTGAACGTGAACAGCAACCCAACAACAACGGAATTCTGCATCAATGAAACCAGTACAGACAAATTTGTGCAAATTGATGGCAGCCTTGATATTGCACCAGCATGGCAAACAGCAGCCGACTGGAGCAACATCACCGTAAGCAGCCTGACAACTGGCGTTACTTACACCTTTAAGGTCAAGGCCAGAAACGTGGACGGCGTGGAAACTGCTTATAGCAATACCACCCAAGGCGTTCCTGTAGCTGTTCCCTCGCTGAGCACACAGACTGCGACCGAAATCACGGCAACAACTGCTACCGGCAATGGGACAATTACCAATACCAACGGAAACAATGCCACCAACCGCGGTCTGGTCTGGTATCCTTTTACCGATACCGACAAAGTGATTGACGAAGCAGACGTAACCAATGTGGCCGAAGATGGCGATTTCACTGCTGAAGCTTTCACGGCAGATTTTACCGGACTTGAAGTCAATACCCATTACAATGCACGTGCCCATGCAACCAACCCTAACGGGACAGGTTATGGCGATCGTGTTGATTTCTGGACACTGGCCAATGTGCCTGCTGCGCCAACTGTTAATGGTGCAACAGCCACCACTCTGGATGTTACAGTGAATGTAAACGGCAACCCGGCTGGCACTGAATACTGCATCAACGAAACCAGTACATCGAAATTCGTGCAAACAGATGGTAGCCTTGATGCTTCTCCTGCCTGGCAGACCACTTCCGACTGGAGCAGTGTAACCGTAACCGGATTAACTACCGGACTTACTTATACCTTTCAAACAAAAGCCAGAAACGGAGACAATATCGAAACTTCATACAGCAATTCTACAAATGGCATTCCTGTGGCATCACCCTCGGTAAGTACGCAGGCCGCCTCCGATATCACCACTACTTCAGCAACAGCTCATGGAACAATTGTCACTACCAACGGCGAAAATGCCACCAACCGCGGCCTGATCTGGTATCCTTACACCGATACCGACAAAGAAATTGGCGAGGCGGAAGTGGTCAATATTTCCGCTGATGGCGATTTTAGCGGAGAACCCTTTACAGCTGAATTCACTGGTCTCGATGTCAATACACATTTCAACGTCCGTGCGCATGCCACCAACCCCTTTGGTACAGGTTATGGCGATCGGGTTGATTTCTGGACACTGGCCAATGTGCCTGCTGCGCCAACTGTTAATGGTGCAACAGCCACCACTCTGGATGTTACAGTGAATGTAAACGGCAACCCGGCTGGCACTGAATACTGCATCAACGAAACCAGTACATCGAAATTCGTGCAAACAGATGGTAGCCTTGATGCTTCTCCTGCCTGGCAGACCACTTCCGACTGGAGCAGTGTAACCGTAACCGGATTAACTACCGGACTTACTTATACCTTTCAAACAAAAGCCAGAAACGGAGACAATATCGAAACTTCATACAGCAATTCTACAAATGGCATTCCTGTGGCATCACCCTCGGTAAGTACGCAGGCCGCCTCCGATATCACCACTACTTC
>CAYNDN010000117.1:0-4521 GCA_964395075.1 uncultured Lentimicrobiaceae bacterium
GTGGTCGATTTTTTTTACGAAAACAAATCGGCCGACAGCATCGAGATCATAGATTTTTCCTGGGTTTTTGAGGGGGGCGCCCCGCCATTCTCAAAACAGGATGCGCAGATGGGGGTTGTTTTTGACACCATCAATACCTATAATGTTTTGCTCAAATACACAACCGACAAGGAGTGCATAGATTCGGTGTCGATGCAGGTTGAAATAAAACCCCTGCAGTTATCAGTCCCCAATGTAATTACACCAAATAGTGATGGTTTAAATGATATTTTAAGAATTGATTCGCTAAATTATTACATCAGCAACCAAATTAAAATATTTAACCGCTACGGAAAACGGGTTTATTCCAGAAAAGATTACAAAAACGACTGGGATGGTGATAACCTGATGGAAGGCGTTTATTTTTACCGCCTTGAAGCAGAAGGCTATTTTGGCACCGAAGTTTTCCAGGGGTCAATTACAATTATGAGATAAGTTGCTCAACTATTTATGAGGTAGGTTTGTTATGTACCACAAATTATTTCGGCTCTGCCGGAACATTGCAATCTTCATCAGACGAATTAAACAACCCGGAAACCTTTAACAGTTTCTCTGCGGAGGCCAGCAAGAACAAGATATCGTTTTCTTTAAAGATGAAATCAGGTGTAAATTTCGAAAAGGTTTGATTTTCGCGGCTTACCGCCAGCAGGGTAACTCCATATTTTTGTTCAAAGGAAATTTCAACAGCAGTTTTGCCATTTATTTTGGCGTTGCTACACACATGCATGGTATTGATGGTGATTTCAGGAACTTTAACTGTTAATCTGCCATAATTTCCATCTCCAATCGACAGGCTCCTAAACATCTCATAACCGTCGGAGCGCACCTGGGCTACCAGCTTTTCTATTTCCTCCCTGGGGATCAGATACTTGGCCAGCACACGGGTGAAAATTTCAACGGAGGTTTCAAATTCTTCCGGAATCACCTCATCGGCACCTAATTTGAATAAATCGTGCATATCATTCACAAACCGGGTACGGATTATGATGTGAAGGTGCGGGTTCATTTTGCGGGCAGCTTGCGTGATCCTTCTCAGTTCAGGCGATCCGGGTAAGGTTATCACCAGTACCATGGCTTCACGAATGGAAGCATGTTCAAGCACAGCTTCCTGGGTAGCATCGCCAAAAAAAATGGGCTCTCCGTTTTTCCTTTCCATACGCACTGTTTCAGCATTCAGGTCGATGACTTCATAAGGGATTTTTGCAAACTTCGCAGCCCTGGAAACATTTCTGCCATTAATACCATACCCGATAATAATAAGGTGATCTTTAATTCCTGCAATATTCTCATCATCACCTGAGCCAGGCTTCAATCCGGATTTTAGTTTTTCGGGCAAAGGCAATTTCAGCAAGAGATCAGCAAACCGCGGTGCAGCAGCAATAATAAAAGGAGTAGCAGCCATCGAAAGCACCGAAACATCGAGAAACAATTGGTAATTACCTTCTGAAAGGAGTCCCAGTTCCTGTCCTTTTTTTGATAAAATAAATGAAAATTCACCCACCTGAGCCAATGTAAATCCTACAAGCAAAGATGTTCTCAATGGAAACCCAAGTGAGAATCCTGCTGCCGCAGCAATAATGGTTTTTACGATAATCACACCGAGGGTAACGATAAGAATCAGGATGGGTTTTTCGAGCAAAAATTCAACATCCAGCAACATGCCTATGGAAACAAAAAAGAAACTTGTGAAAACATCCAAAAAAGGAACAACATTGCCAAAAGCCTGCTGGCTGTAATCGGATTCTGAAACAATCAGGCCGGCCAGGAAGGCTCCAAGAGCCAGCGACAATCCGGCCATGTATGTCATGTAAGCAACAGACATTGCTATAACAATGATTGTAAGCAAAAACAACTCCCGGCTCTTGGTTTTAGCCACATGGTAGAGCAGCTTTGGAACCACATATTTGGCACCTATAAACACCAACAAAACCACCGCCACAACTTTTATCAGAATTTCCCATACTCCATCGCCACCTTCAGCTGAAACACCTGCAAGGAAGGGTAGCACCAATATCATGGGAACAATCACAATATCCTGGAATATCAAAATCCCGAGGATGGTCCTGCCGTGTGGGCTGACAAATTCGCCGCGTTCCTGTAACAATTTTAGCACAATGGCCGTAGAGCTCAGTGCCATTAAAAAACCCAAAAATACAGCCTCCTTCACAGAGTTGCCATCCTGGGCACCAATAAAGTCGAGCCGGGTGATCAAATAAAACGCACCAATGGATAAAAACACCTGAACACCCCCGCCAATAAGCAGGGTATTCCTGATCTTCACAAGGTTTTTTAGCGAAAACTCTATTCCAATGGTAAACAGGAGCAAAATAACACCAACCTCTGCAAGAACTTCCACCTGGTGAATTCCACTGATGAGCGAAAAACCGTTGGGTCCAGCCAGTACTCCTGTTACCAGGTATCCAATAATGGGCGGAATTTTAAGTTGCTGACAGATAAAAATAACACCAACAGCAATCCCGAAAATAATGGTAATATCCTTGAGTATTGAAAGATCCATAGTTTGCGATTTTTGGTCTGTAAAAATAAGATTTATTAAAACAAGGTATGATCATATTATAAATATAATACCCTATCAAGCAAAGGCTAAAATGGACAATATGTTTTTTTACGTTAAACCACATAATAATTTTAAGATTTAAATGTACTTTTATTTTTTGATCGAAAAATGGGATTTTTGCACTTTTTCCTGATCACGATTTCCATCAAAGTTTAGGAAAGGGAAATAAGATTTTTTAATATAACATATTTCGATACTTTGCTAAGAAAAGTAATCTGTTCATACTAAATATTTTGCCTCAGATGGTGATGAAAAGTAGCATTTTTTGATAAGATAATTTTATTAATAAACAAGTAAAAAAAATATTTTTTTCAAGTTTTTTTTAACGCACTTTTGTAATCTTTTTGGTGGAGATATTTTGAGGATTACAGACTTTCCAAATCCAATTCAAATTTAATTATTTTTGTTTAACTAACTGATAAAGAGCTATAAACGTGGTTCATAACAATAAAGATATTGCCAAAAAAGTTTGGGACAATTGCCTTAAAATCATTAAGGATAACATTAACGGCCAGAGTTTTAAAACGTGGTTCGAACCCATTGAGCCGATAAAACTCACCGACGATGTTTTGACCATCCAGGTTCCGAGCCAATTTTTTTATGAGTGGCTGGAAGAACACTACATTGGATTGCTAAGGAGAACGATAAAAAAGGAACTTGGGTCAAGCGGCAGGCTGGAGTATAGCATAGTGATGGATAATTCTTATAGCCGGCAGCAAGACCCCATTTCTGTTGTTGTTCCCACTTCAAAACGCAAAGCAACAATCAATCCCGACGTAAACATGCCCTTCAACATCAAAACGGCATCGAAAGAAATCCCTGACCCGTTCGTAATTCCGGGAATACAAAAAGTTAAAGTCAATTCTCAACTGGTAGAAAGATATTCGTTTGATAATTTTATTGAAGGCGACTGTAATCGTCTGGCCCGCTCAGCTGGCCTGGCCATTGCCAAAAACCCCGGGAAAACCGCATTCAATCCGTTGTTCTTATACAGCAGGGTTGGCTTAGGCAAATCACACCTGGCCCACGCCATTGGCCTGGAAGTGAAAGAGAAATTTCCCGAAAAAACGGTGCTTTATGTTACCACAGATCAGTTCATTGCACAATACATCGAGTCGGTTAGAAATAATAATCAAAACGATTTCACCAATTTTTACCAGTTAATCGATGTTTTGATCATTGATGATATTCATTTCCTTTCCGGAAAAGAAAAAACCCAGGATGTGTTTTTCCACATATTCAACCAACTTCACCAACACTCCAAACAACTGGTGATAACATCCGATAAACCACCGGTAGAAATTGAAGGCATTGAGGCAAGGCTGTTGTCGCGGTTTAAATGGGGATTAACCGCCGATTTGCAATCCCCCGACCTCGAAACCAGGATAGCCATTTTGCAAAAAAGGCTTTACAACGACGGAATCAGGATGCCTGATAATGTTGTGGAATATCTGGCTTACAGTGTAACTTCAAACATACGCGAACTTGAAGGCGCCATGATATCTGTACTGGCCCAGGCTTCGCTGAATAAAAAGGAAATTACGCTGGATCTGGCAAAACAAATCGTGGATAATTTCATCAAAAATTCAAACAAAGAAATTTCCATCGACTATATCCAGAAAATTGTTTCGGAATATTTTAGCCTCACTATCGATCAGATGAATTCGAAAACAAGAAAGCGAAACATTGTCCAGGCACGCCAGTTGTCCATGTTTTTTTCGAAAGAACACACCAAAGCCTCCTTAACACAAATCGGATTACAATGTGGCAATAAAGATCACGCTACCGTACTCCATGCATGTAAAACGGTGAAAAACCTGCGGGATACCGATAAAGTGTTCAAGGGATACGTTGAAGACATTGACAAAAAGATTAAGCTTTAGCCTGGTCTATTCATAAATCTC
>CAYNDN010000117.1:4531-10166 GCA_964395075.1 uncultured Lentimicrobiaceae bacterium
GTGATCAAATTACCGCGTACTTTAGTGCGCGATTAAATAACTGATATTTAATGAAATAAAATCCTGAAAAATTTTTAAAATGAGAAAATAAAAATTTTTCAGGATTTTAAACTTAATGTGGTTAAATTCTCAAATCCGCGCACTAAAGTACGCGGTAACAGAAAAGGTATTTTTTATGAATAATGCAGGCTAGCCTGCATAATCAAAAATCTCATTAAATAATCCTAATTTTTTTATGATAAAAGTACTGATGGTCTGCCTCGGAAATATCTGCCGTTCCCCGCTGGCAGAAGGCATTTTACAGGACAAAGTTAAAAAGCTGGGGCTGAATGCACAGATCGAATCTGCCGGCACAGGCAACTATCATGTGGGCGAAGGAGCCGATCCGCGGTCGGTTGAAGTGGCCAGCCGCAACAACATTGATATTTACAGCCATACCGCCAGACAATTCCGAACCAGTGATTTTGACGACTACCACCTGATTTATGCAATGGATGCAAATAACTATAATAACATCTTAAAACTTTCGAGGAATGAAGCAGACCGCAAAAAAGTAAGGATGCTGATGAACGAAACACTGCCAGGTGAAAATATCGATGTCCCCGATCCATATTTTGGTGGAGAAAATGGTTTCGACATAGTTTTTGACATGATCAACAGAGCCTGCGATAAGATTTCCGATAGAATTGCCGAAAGTCAAAAGTAAATGACACCCTCCCCAACCATACAAGAAATTAAGGCAGCAGCCAAAAGAATCCAAGATCATATTCACCGTACACCTGTTTTAAGTTCAAGGATTTTAAACAATATGTTTGGCTGCGAAATTTTCTTTAAATGCGAGAACTTCCAAAAAGCAGGTGCTTTCAAATCGAGGGGAGCAGTGAATGCTGTTTTTTCTTTGGATGAAGAAACCATGCACAAAGGTGTTGCTACGCATTCTTCAGGAAATCATGCTGCAGCCCTTGCCAGAGCTGCTGCTTTGAGAGGTGTGGATGCACACATTGTAATGCCCGAAAATTCAAGTACCGTTAAAGTGAATGCAGTAAAACATTATGGAGGAAAAATCACATTTTGTAAGGCTAATCTGGCCTCCCGTGAAGAAACGCTGGAAAAAGTCATCCAAAAAACGAATGCCATCGAAATCCACCCCTACAACAACCCGGTAATTATAGCAGGCCAGGCAACTTCAGCGATGGAGCTTCTGGCACAAACCAACAACATCAACATCATTATGGCTCCGGTAGGTGGTGGTGGGTTGCTCAGCGGAAGTGCCCTTTCAGCAAAGTATTTAGCACCAGGCACCCGCGTAATAGCTGCCGAACCCGAACAGGCCGATGATGCTTATCAATCCTTTACGCAAAAGGAATTTATACCTTCAGTAAACCCAAACACCATCGCCGATGGCCTGAGAACTTCGCTGGGAAACATCACTTTTGATATTATCCTGAATAATGTTGACGAAATTGTAACTACTTCTGAAAAGGCAATTGTTGATGCCATGAAACTCATCTGGGAACGGATGAAAATTATT
This sequence comes from uncultured Lentimicrobiaceae bacterium, assembly GCA_964395075.1. Lineage (GTDB taxonomy): Bacteria > Bacteroidota > Bacteroidia > Bacteroidales > 4484-276 > SABY01. The sequence continues at coordinate 6,063 of CAYNDN010000117.1, forward strand.
GTTGAGCCATCATCCGCTGTGCCGCTTGCTGCAATAATGGAAAATAAATTTGACTACCGCAACAAAAAAATCGGTGTCATCATCTCAGGTGGTAATGTTGACCTGAAAAACCTCCCATGGTAACCATGTTAGCGAATGCACTATATCTGATTCCTGTAACCCTGGGCGATACGCCACCAGAAATGGTACTTCCATCACAGGTATTTTCTGTTATAAAGGAGCTTGACGAGTTTATAGTTGAAAATATCAGGTCAGCCAGACGCTTCCTTCGGAGAGCGGGATATCAGAAAGATTTTGAGCAAGTAAACTTTCACCTGCTGAACAAACACACGGCTTATGAAGCGGCAGCCACTTTTGTAGCACCCATTAAGCACGGAAAACCCATTGGATTACTTTCTGAAGCAGGCGTCCCCTGCATTGCCGATCCGGGAGCTGAGATTGTTAAATATTGCCATGAAGCTTCCATTCAGGTTGTGCCCTTAACAGGCCCTTCATCAATTATCCTGGCGCTTATGGCTTCAGGGTTTAATGGCCAAAACTTTGCCTTCCATGGCTACCTCCCCATCGATATTTCAGCACTTAAAAAGCAAATTAAACTTTTGGAGACTGCTGTTTTTCAACAAGGGCAAACCCAGATTTTTATAGAAACACCTTACAGGAACAACCGCTTATTGAAAACGCTGACCTCAGTATGCAGCGCCAAAATAAAACTTTGCATCGCATCAGAGATCACCACAGTGGAGGAAAAAATTACTACAGCTTCAATGGGAGAGTGGAAAAACATGCAACCAGATATTCATAAAAAACCTGCTGTATTCCTGCTCTACCGGTAAATAAAAAAGAAGCCCCGGAAGTCGGGCGACAAACCGGGGCCTAAAGGAGGATTACATGTAGTGAAATGAATCACTATTTATTATTAACGCATTTTTGCGCGTAAATCTTTTTAATCACATTATAATCAAGAACTACTAATCACTTAACAATTTTTATTCCAGAATTGTTTGCCACAGGCCTTTCATTTTCAAACTGTTGATTCAGCGGCCAGTAAATTAACGCTACTGGTTGATGGTTCCAGATTATAAATTTTTTCAACAAAAGCAAGGTCATACTCTGCGAGTTTTATCCACTGCCGGATAATTTCTCCCTTGTGTAAAAGATCATTAAGATTTGTCTCCATCATAGATTTTTTTTATGATAAAAAAGGAAACCCACCTTTTCGGCAGGTTTCCAAACCTAACGTTTATGAAAAAAGATACCTTTTATAATAATATGAGGCATCCTAACCTAAATGCAAACAAGCCATTTAACGATAGCGTGTTTGTGGTTGCAAAAGTACAGTCAAAAAAAAGTGTGGGAATAAAAAGTTAAATAACAGGAACTTACAGCCCCCTTACATATAATTACACATCGAAATGTTTAGATATTAAATATCTTTTAGTATGCGGAAATTTAATATTTGTAATTTGCCAGGAAGTCGGTAATGTCCTCATCTTTTGTAAGGTTTAGCTTTTGGCGCAACCTCGATTTGCGGGTATAAACTGCCTCGGGTGATGTTTCGAGAAACTCGGCAATCTCCACATTTAAAAACCTTTGCTTGAGGTAAGAGCACAACCTCAGATCATCAAAAGTAAGCTTAGGGAAATTTTGCTTCAGCGACCTGTGGAACTCCTGGTTACTTTTGTCAATAAACAGGTTTGAGATCATTTCCTTAATGTGTCGGATTTCCATGCGTGCAACTGGGCTTTTGTCCTGTATCAGCTTATCCATCTGGGTTCTAAGCTCATAAAACAGTGTAACATTTTCCAGTTCGGCTTTGCGGGATTCCAGTTGTTTTTTCAAATCTTCGGTATCCTCCTGCCCTTCTGCGGTTTGGCTGCTCAATTGTTTTTCGATAGCCTTTTTCTCCACAAGTTTTTCCTTAATGTTGATGTGGGTTCTCACCCTGGCCAACAATTCTTCGGTTTGGAAAGGCTTGGTAACATAATCCACTGCCCCGAGTTCGAATCCTTTCACCACATTTTCGGTTTCCGACTTGGCAGTAACAAATATCACCGGGATATCTTTGGTTGCATCATCATCTTTCAGTATTTTACACACCTCAAAGCCATCCATTTCGGGCATCATCACATCGAGCAATATCAGGTCGAAATCAATGGATTTAACTTTTTCGAGGGCTATTGGCCCGCTTCTGGCAAATGTTATATTATAGTTTTTTGTTTGCAGAATGTTTGCTGCAAGCTCAATGTTTTTCGGCACATCGTCAACAATGAGAATTTTCTTTTTACTTGCTTGTGTCTCCATATAGTTTATTGTATTTCGGAATTGTAAAATAAAATTTGCTTCCTTCACCCGGATTACTTTCAACCCAAACCCTGCCTCCATTTTTTTCGACGAATTCTTTGGAAATAACCAATCCAAGTCCTACGCCCTTTTCACCGCTTGTTCCCCATTTGGGTTCAATCTTTTCCTTTTTTTCAAAAAGGGTACGGGTTTTTTCGGGTTCCATGCCCACACCATTATCACTAACAGATAGGAGGTAAAGCTCATCATCATGATCCTTTACAGTGGTGATAATCGTACCACCGGGATTGGTAAATTTAATGGCATTGGAAATCAGATTGCGTAAAATTGTTTTTATGGCATTTTTATCAGCGAAAGCCTCGTATTCGCTTATCAGGTTGGTTTTTAATCTGATAGATTTATTTTTTGCCACACCCTGCAATAGCCCGTAAGTGTCGTGCACTACAGTATTTAGATTTAGTTTTTTTGGATTGTAAACCATTCGCCGCTGCTGGTTTCGTGCCCAATAAAGCAGGTTTTCGAGCAGGGCATAAGCATTCCCGACAGAATTCCAGGTTGCCTTAATGAACTGCTTCATATCTTCCTCATTCATACTAACCTCATCAGTGGCTATCATTTCGAGCGACTCTTTAATATTTCCAACCGGGCCAAGTAAATCGTGGCTTATGATCGAAAACATTTGATCCTTTGTATTATTAGATTCTCTGAGTTTTTGATTGGTTTTTTCCAACTCCTCGCGTGAGCGCTTCAGGCGGATATGCGTTTCAACCCTCGAAAGCAATTCCTTGCCGTTGAAAGGTTTGGTAACGTAATCTGCACCTCCGAGCTCAAATGCTCTTACCACATTTTCGGCTTCGGTGCGGGCGGTGAGGAAAATGATCGGGACCTTGTTTGTTTTTGGGTTTTCTTTTAATATCCTGCATACCTCATAACCATCCATATCCGGCATCATAATATCGAGTAAGATCAGATCAAAATCAATAGTGCCTGCTTTTTCTATAGCTTCCGGGCCTGATTGCGAAAACGAAATGTTGTAATTGTTTTCACGAAGGATTTTTGCTGCCACCCTGATATTAATCGGATTATCATCAACAAGTAATATTTTAGGATTGGTAAGTGACATCAAAGGTATCTTACAATATATTTTACCTCAAAAATACCAAAACCTGCCATATCTGCAAATTTCTATGAAATAAAATCCTCAAGCCTCTTTTTCAGACTATTAAGCAGAGCAGGATATTTTTTCAAATTTGCATCCATTGCTTCAAGGTCGAAACGGTCAACAGCATCATACAACGATTGCCCGAATTGGTTGAGCACCTGCACTTTATAACTACTTCCTGCTGAAATTAAAGCCTCTGAAAAAATTTCGATTTCATCACTCATCTGATAGGTATTGGCAGTTTTCCACATTGTAAAAAGATGTCCTTCGAGCTCATCGATTAATTTTTTTGCATCCTTTTTTAACATCTTCAACTCGCCCGAATGCTCTGATTTGGATAAATCAGGCTCAGGTTCGGGCTGTTTGTTTCTGATTTCTGAATAGCCGATAAATCGCATCAGTTCCTTGTACAGGTCAACGCGTGAAACCGGTTTTTGCAGGTATCCATCAAAATATTTTTCGTAGTCTTCATCCTGGTCATCGCTGCGCACAGAAGCGGTGAGTGCAATAATTTTAATCCTTGAGGTTTTTGACTTGGTTTTGATGAGCCGGGCTGCTTCAAAGCCATCCATCACCGGCATGCGAATGTCCATAAAAATAACGTCCGGCATAAACTGGCCCGCCAGCAAAACCGCCTTTTG
>CAYNDN010000117.1:10176-10604 GCA_964395075.1 uncultured Lentimicrobiaceae bacterium
GGCCATCCTCAGCCTCGATTAGTTTAATTTTTGTGTTGGCGAAGTTTTCACTGATTATCCTCCGGTTTGATTCCACATCATCAACAATAAGGAGCCTGGCCGTTTCAAAATCGATATTCCCCACATCCATTTCCTCGTCCAGGGCCAGGTGATCGATTGTGGCTCCAATGGCAACATTGCGAAGTACAAAAGAAAATAAGGAGCCTTTGCCCACCTCACTTTCCAGCCTGATCTCCCCTCCCATCATCTCAACGAGTCTTTTGCTGATAGAAAGCCCCAAACCTGTACCACCATACTTACGGGTGCTTTGCCCGCTTTGCTGTTGGAAGGCATCAAAAATTCTTCCCTGCTCGTCTTTGGGTATTCCAATACCTGTATCCTTTACGCCCACAACGAGATGAATCTTGCTGGTATCAACTTCATCCACA
>CAYNDN010000118.1:0-480 GCA_964395075.1 uncultured Lentimicrobiaceae bacterium
CTCTTAGACCCTTCGTCTCTTAGACCCTTCGTCTCTTAGACCCTTCGTCTTCTAGGCATCTCCTTTCAATTTCACTTTTTATTCCGTTCAGCACTATATCCCGGTTGAAAATCAGGATCTTTTAACTGTTGGCCCAGCAGTGTGAAAAACATGATTTTGATATCTAAAAAGAAGTTTTGTTTCCGAACATACGCTTTATTGATGCGGACTTTATCGGGGAATAGTTTTTCGTCATAGAACTTAACCGGGTCGTCCTGGCGTTGAAGAATGATCTCTTCATAAGTGTAAGCAATGGAATCAGCACCCGTGAGACCAGGTAGAACATCCAGCACGATACGGTCATCGCCCGTTAGCTGATCATAGTAACCGGGCACATCGGGTCGTGGCCCCACAAAACTCATATCCCCAATCAAAATATTCCAAAGCTGCGGCAACTCATCGAACTTGGAAATTCTGAGAAATTTTCCAAAAGGTGTAATA
>CAYNDN010000118.1:490-10557 GCA_964395075.1 uncultured Lentimicrobiaceae bacterium
TTGGGAAGCGTTTTCCTTTGCGTCCAGTCCTTGTTTGAGTAAAGAAAATCGGACCTGGCATGGAAATTTTCATCGCTAATGCAATGACAAGAAATAAAGGGGATAAGAATATCAGCAATAACAAAGAAAACGCAATATCGAAAGTCCGTTTTATCATGATAATTCTGAAAGGAACATTACTATAAACAAAATTTAATATCAAATATTCTGAACACGAATAACACGGATTTGACAGATAATCACTGTTTTTTTAGTTATCCGTGCCCATCTGTAACATCCGTAGAATCTATGTATACTTTTCTTCATTTCCATTTTTCCACCAAAACAAAAGAAACAATCTTCACCCATTCCATAAATACCTGTTTGGTGCTTTCACGATCCTTCCACCATTGTTCAGCGTTGAATTCAGAATATTTACTGGGAATTGTTGCTATTTCTACCTCAATATGATGATCCCTGAAACAATCATTAAAAATCATCCCTGCCCTGCGCGTGTGTGCTGATGAGGATATGATTGCGATTTTTTGAATGTCAGGATTGGACAAAAGCCAGGATGCTATTGAATCGGCCTCATCGCGGGTACTGGTGCATCTCCCTGGTAAATGAAAGATGCTTGTGTCCGGTACGCCGAGTTGCTGAAGTGCATCTACCGAAAGTGTAGCAAAATTTGGGATGGTAACATCGTAATTTGCAAGGTATTCGCTGCCATATTGTATATTGTTGACGAAAACAATTTGATCCGTTAAGCCGGATTTGTAAACATCAGCAGCTTCAAGCACCCGGTCGGCGATGCTTCCCATGAGGATGACGGCTGCATCGGATTTTGGGAGGATGTCAGATTGCTTTACGAGATAGGTACCGGCATGCCTGAGCAGGAGGATAAACAGCATCAAAAGCAGTAATCCCGCAATGAGCGCAAATTTTCGGGTTCTGCTGAATTTTAAACGCCGTTTTTCCATTTGGGTACCGCAGTTTATTGGATGGCAAAAATAGGAAAGTTTTGTAGCAAGTAACGGAGGGAATTAGTGAAGTAGAGATGAGGGGTGAGCAACACCTTCTCTGAAGCTGCCGTGGATGAGAATTGAGTTGGGAGAGATGAGTTGTGAGAGCGGGAACACGGATAAATCGGATTGAACAGATTTGCGCTGATTGGCATTTTTATTCGTAGGAATCTTTTGCAACGGCTTGATCCTTGTACTTTTCAGGGGAACGCGGATGAATCGGATTGGACGGATTGATGCGGTTTTTTGAACACGCTCAATTATTTTCAACCTTTTTCCATTTTAACACCATACCCCAACTTGGACAAGCCAAAACCTAAAAAGGAGTTTCATTTAAAGCATGTTGCATATTTTGGCTTGTCCAAGTTGTCAGGCAAAATTTCTAAATTTTTCATCAAATAATAGTCACTAAAATTTTTGACTTTTCTCATTGATTTAAAATAATTTAGAAATTTTGTAATAGTATCTTTCACTGGAAAACAACCGGCTCTTAACCAAAAAACTACCGGGAATAGTTATTTCAGGCATGAACCCTTATCCATCCAAAGACTTCATCATGCTGTCGAGGGCTTCATCAACAGCTGGCAGGTGGTATGCATGCCAGACTTTGGCAATTTTGTGCTTCTCAAGAAATGACATTAACGTAGTCAACTGGAATGCACGGTATTTCACCCTGGCAGGCCGCCAGCCCTTTTTCAGGCATTGCTTAATCAGTATCTCCGGCAATTTCCCTGTCATCTCATGATAGGTGGGAAATGGTGGAATGGCTTCAAACATCTCAATAATACCTGACCTGGCATTGGTAACAAGAAATCCAGTCGGGAAATAGTCCGGTTTTCCATCCTCCCTTACAGGAAATGGCAACGGGCACAGCTCCATCTGAAGCACATCCCGGAAAGGTGGCAGATTTTTGAAACGTTCAAATTCCAAAGAATCGTAAGTTGCGCTTACCGGCTGGAAATTATTCGTTATGGTATTCTTTTGCCCTATCCATTTTGCCTCATTATCTTTTAAAACCGGAATCCTGAAATAATAATCATCTTCTCCGTCACCTTATCATTTTTAAAGGCATGTTCGATAACCCAGATGGTTTGTTCAAGAATCCTGACGACATCGGTCAGCAATTCGGGTTCAGGGGTCACCGGCAGCAATCCCGGAATGATTTGTTTTACATTGGGATACATACCTTGCCGCACAGGCTTTACATTGATTTTTCTGAGGTACTTTTGTTGCTCGTTATCTATATCCCGCATTTCGTCGAGGGTAACCATTAAATGGGGAATCGAGAGTATGACTCCGGCAGGCATTTCCCCCTCGCTTGCCTTCAGGTGCCAGAATTGCTCAAGGCCATACTCACCCTGGTACGCGGCCAACGACAGGGATTCACCGAGTTCGCCCATAATGCTGATATAATAGTTGTTACCATTGTAGGGTGACTGAATGCCGAAGATATCGCTTTCGTAAAATACCTTCCATGGCTCAAGACCGAAATAGGTTTTGGAAAGAGAATAAATAGCTTGCCAGAGGCTTTCTTTTTTTTGTGAAGTGATCATGAGGATTTATGCTGATTTATTGAATAATATTTACCATTTGCAAGGGGTGTAAAAGTATAATAAATTTTGGGGTTGCGGCTGGCATCTTTTAATTTGAAGATTGAATGTGGAACGCGGATGACACGGATTGAAAGGGTTTACACTGATTTTTGGGGTCATCAGGGTATGTTGAGAATGATCGAAGGAAGGGGTGAGTTATGAGCGATGAGTTGTGAGAGGGGGAACACGGAGAGACGGACCTTAAACTACTATGTTTGATGATCAACCCATGCAATATAAGTACATTTGATTGATTGACTGAATATTACCAAAGTGCAGCTTTCTTGAGTGCTTCACGGATTTTTGAGTCTTCCTTGCCTAACTCCCTCAAGGCTTCAATAACCTTGTCCTGTTCTCGTTTCACCGGGGCAAGTGTAGTACGCCGATCATAAAGGATGAAGCCGAATAAGGCAAAAATAGCCCCCAGTACCATCCCAAAACCCCATGTAAAATAAGTATCAAATTTATCTTCAAGCCGATGAATATTACCCTCAAGCCCATCAATTCGTTTATTTAAATTTTTGTCCAACTGATCAACCCGACTGTTAAGGTTCTTGTCTAACTGATCAATTCGATTGTTTAAATTTTTGTCTAAATCATCTACATGGGATTCCAAGCCATCAAGCTTTGTTGCTACCTTTATTAGCCTGTCCCGGTCAGCAAGGGTATAGGGCACAGCCTGGTTATTATCCTGGGGAAAGGCCGGAATAACAAATAAAGCGAGTAGAATTTGAAATACAATGCTTTTCATTAATACCCGATTTTAAACATTGGTTTAGTTATCAAAATTAGAAAATTCTACCATAGTGCAGCTTTTTTGAGTGCTTCACGGATTTTTGAGTCTTCCTTGCCTAACTCCCTCAAGGTTTCAATAACCTTGTCCTGCTCCCGTTTTACAGGGGCAAGCGTTGTTCGTCGATCATAGAGGATGAAGCCGAATAAGGCAAAAATAGCCCCCAGTACCATCCCAAAACCCCAGGTGAAATAAGTGTTAAAATTGTCTTCAAGCCGATCAATTCGATTGTTTAATGTTTTGTCCAACTGATCGATACGGTTGTTTAGATTTTTGTCTAAATCATCTACCCGGGATTCCAGGGCATCAAGCTTTGTTTCCACCTTTATCAACCTGTCCCGGTCTGCAAGGGTGTAGGGGACAGCCTGGTTATTATCCTGGGCAAAAACAGGCACGATAACAATCAGCAGAATGAAATAAACGATTAACTTTTTCATGATTTAATCAAGTTTCAGCAAAGATAATCTAATATGTATGAGAAGAAAAAAATTTGGTTCCATTACTAATTTAATGAAAAAGGATATTATAGATGATTTACATTCTCATTATCAATTCACAGTGGGCAGGATGCACTTAAATTCCGAAATAAAATATGACCGATGTGGGGGGGCAGTATGACTGAAATATCCATTACTGTTTGCAACATCTTGATAGCGCAGTCCAATGCTTCTTCATCTCCGATTAATGCCATTTTATACGGATAAAACGAACGGGTATTCACCTCCACATCATCTGTTTTTAGCATACTGTGAATCCTGAACTCACTGAAATGATATCCGTTGTTTTCCAGTAAATGAATAGATTCAAGATCGGTGGCTGCAACCTGGCAATAGATATAAACGGTTTGATTGGCACCAATAATGTTTGCTTCATTGTCAATAATATCCAGCCTGTACTTGATGATGAGTAAGACCACTATGCTTCAGGACATGAGGGGGAATGCTTGCAAGTGATTTATTGCGTTTAGTACGGCTTTTGTTGTTTAATAAATTCCACGATTTGGTAATTATCCGGCAGGGCTTTGAGGATGTGGATATGGGGGTTGTTTTTGTGGGATTGCATGACCAAGTGATTGTTGTGAGACAGGGTGGCGAATACACGAAAGCCTGACGCCCAGGCTGCATGATACATGATGTGGTTCATTTTGCGGCCAATGCCCTTCGAGCGAAAATCTTTGTGAACCAGGCGCCCCACAAAACATTTCTTGTTGATTCCGGCACGAATGAAAAAATATCCTATTAACTTTTCGTTGCTATATGCGCCAAGCATGAAAAAGGCTTTGTTTTTTAAATGAGTTATTGCTTCAGGTGTGAAGTGGTGCGGTTCAAAGAAGCCTGACAAATGAGGTTCGATGGAATGAAGGAGTTGGAGTAGCGGTTCGCGATCGTTTATGGACAGGAACCGGAATTGGAAATGCTTATGACATTCCTGATTCAATGCTTGGGCCAGGCGTACACGGAAGGTGCGGGCATAAAAAATCCCAAAAAGCAGGCTGTTGATGTATTCAATCACAGCCCATGTTTTGGGATGGTGCGCTTTTATCCGGTAAAGGCTGCGGATAACTAAGTATTTCAATTTAAGGCGGTATGCTTGGTGGTTAACCCTCGAATTTCCTTTTTGTTGACGCTTGAAGGTCCTTCGGACGCTTCAAGGTCACTTACGGCCTAACCTCCATTGGTTCTTTTGACAAGGGGAGAGGCAGAAAAAAATTGATAACAGCAAAAAAAGCTGTGTATTGGTTTTTTAGCGTGCTGGGTGATTGGCATAAGGCAAGTTAAAGCAGGAAATGATGCTCACCATCCAGGATGATTGGTTCGATATCCACATCGCGAAGGAAAATATAGGGCTTATCGTAAAAGTGCTGGTGACTGCTGATGGATTCCGGTTCGAATGTACCACCGAGGTAATGGATGGTGTCTTTGACCAAATCGAAACCGAGGCGGGCCATGATACCGGTGTAGGCCATGTGGCGTACGTTGATCTCTGTGATCTTCATCTTTCCGTGGCTGTCTTCCTTGAGGTCGAAGCTATAGATGCCATGGGGTTTGATGCCAAGTTTAGCAGCAATGTAATCCATGGTTTCTTCGCAGAAATCCAGCAGGGGTTTTTCGTTGAGGAACCTGGCAAAGGAGGTGTTGCCGGTAACTTTGGAAGTGGCCACATCTGCCATCACATATTCCACACACTCCAGACCTGCATTGCGGACACACTTGCCGTTGATGTACATCATCTGGTTGGCAAGGTGGCGACCAACAAGAAACTCACTTACTGTAAATTCGTTGATGTTGTTATGGATAAAAAGCCAGGCTTCGAGATCTTCCCTGCGCTTTAGTTTTAGTGAGCCGTAACCTCCTGAGCCTGTTGATGCCCTTATCCAACACGGATAGCCAATTTCGGTGGCTACAGCTTCAAAATCGGGATTTTGAGGTGTGATGGAAATGGTTTTGGGAATGTAATCTGTATGGTATTTACTTCTATTTTTACTGTGATATCGGACAATGAACAGTACAATTTCAGGTCATCATCTTCGCTAACAGGTTTTTTGATACGAATCGCAGGTATTGCATTTTTTATTCTGGAACTGATGGAAATTAACTTTTCCCTGATTTGTTGTAAGTCTTTTTCTCTTTTGCCAAAAGGAATCCAGGTGAGATCAATATCAACGGAAAGCCGTGGCATTTCATGATAGAACAGTTCTTTGTTCTTTGTTGATTTGTTATTGTTGATATGTTGATTTGTTACAGATCTTGGCTGTGAGGAGAGATAAACATCATTTTTCAGGTTCTTGATCAGGAAGTTTGTAGTGTTGTAATCACTTCATCTATTATCTTTTGGGCAGTTTTTGCAGGGAATGCAGTCTGTTTTGCCACTTCAAGGCAGTCATTTAACATCGGTTTTCCTTTGCCACATACGGATGTTGTATGGTTATTATTGAAACCAACAGATGGGAGGAGGTCATAGGCAGGAGATAGCTGCCAGCGGTGATTGTGGTAAATGAATGAAAAGTTTTTTGCATGGTCGTCTTTATTGCCAATAGCAACATTAAAAACCATTAGCCTGAACATTTTTTCTACTTCGTTGAAGTCTTTGGTCAATGCCATGGTTGCTTTGAGCAGGTCGGTATAATCAGGTGAGGGCAGGCGATGACTGGCATAAAGCAAGCCTGCAGCACTATGTACATGGATGCGTTGCCCGTTCAGGCGATCGAATCGCTTTACACCAAAATATTTTCCATCAAACAAATGGGTTTCGGGCATTTCTATCCCACATTTTCCGGCCAATTGTGCATAGTGGTATTCAATGGCACCCACTTGTCCGGGGTCAACAGATGCCCTGAATTTGATGAGCCATTCTGTTCCTTCAATTTTCACGAGTAATTTTGGTCTTGCACCACCGGAAGAACCTGCTTTAGTAAAAATTTCATTCAGGGCAACTGAGCTGTCTGCACGCAGGATCTTCGCCACCTCATTGGCATAGTAATCAAGCGGATGGTTTAATTCAGGATTGGGCAAATCAATTTGAGCCGGATGGTATGACAAGGCCCCCATTCCATGATTGCCCACAAGACTGAGCCTGTCGATGACGGTAAATTCAGCCGGATTGAAACCTTTTTCCTTCAACCAACGATCGGTAAGCAGCCTGCCCCAACCATCGGGAAGACTGTCGTTAAACACACCAAAGAGTCCGTTGAAAGGTTCTGCCCTGCCAGTAAAAACTCCGCTTTTCAGGGGAAGGTAAAAGGGTGATATGGAAAATCCATCCCTGATCCATTCGGATTGATACTCAAACAGGCAACGACTGTCGGGGGCAAGTGCCAGACGGCCAAGCTTTTGCGCCCTATAATACACATCAAGTGCTTTTGGGTGCTTAAATATTGCGACTGCCCCTTTCACGTTTTTTTACTTTTATTGTCTTTAAAACTTCATCGAGGCTCTCAAATTTTCTTTTGGTAAACAATTGTTCAAATTCCTCCGTGGCATCCAGCACTAAAGCTATCATTATCAGATGTTTCAGTGAAATTTCTTGGTTGTTTTCAAAGCGTTTGAGTGTACCTAAACTTACACCTGCTTTACTTGCAAGACCTTTTTGGGTGAGGTTAAGCTCAAGACGGCGTTCACGCAGGCGTAATGCAATACCTTTTAGTATCGAAGCAGGATTGAAAGCATCAAGAATAAATTCATTATCGGCTATCATATTAGACATTAATGATTAAAAGTCTATTTGTGGATAAAATATTAACCATTGCAAAGATAGGTTTGTTTTGTTGTTTTTTGTTTGTTGTTTTTTGTTTTGTGTTGGTTGTTTGACTAATTGATTGATGGGTTGGTGATAGTAGAGATTCTTGTGGAGTTTAGGCGGAGGAAGAAACAATTACTTTTGAATTAGCTTGCGCAACAGGATGTCATTGGCGGTGATAACGAAGTCATGATTGATAATCATCCGGTTGAGTTCTTCGATATTGAAGCCGGTGGAAATGGTATGGATCACTACTAAAACGATCATCCTGCTTTACTGTTTGCAACATTGTGATAGCATATTCCAGCACTTCCTCATCGCCAATTAATGTTGATTTATATGGATGGAGACGAGTCGTGTGATGGAGCGTTTAAACGGAGAAAGTATAATACAGTTCATACGGAGCAAGAGCTTGCGATCCCGCACCCCGAATCGTACCTCTCGGGGCAGGCTGTGCGGGAGAAGCAACCTGCTCCACCTTAAAAGTACTTTCTCCCGAAGATTGATCAGGGTGTTGCTCCAGCGCAGCGGCCTATTCTTCCAGATCGTAATATAAGTCGCGCCACTCTGGGTTCATGGCATTGATCAGGTCAATTTTCTTTTTGCGTGAGCCGGCTTTAATCTGCTTTTCCCTGGCCAGCGCGTCTCCAATCCATTCGAATTCCTGGTACCAGACGAGCTTGTCCACATTGTATTGCGCAGTGAAGGAGTGCTTGTACTTCTTGTTGCGGTGGCGGTCAATGCGGTCTTTGAGGGTGCTGGTGGCGCCGGTGTAGAGGACGGTGTGGTTTTTAGTGGTTGTGATGTATGTGTATCCTTTTTTGGGCATGGCTTTGAAATAAACGCGGTTTTAAATTGAAACAGGCTGCGTCGGTCGTACCTCCCTCGCAGACTCATGCTCCAAAGGGAAACGCGGAGGCGTGCGTTGAAGGGAGACGCGGAGGCGTGCGTTGATGGGAGCACTGCGTTGGGTTGAAACAGGCTGCGTCGTTGCCGGACGTCCGGCACTCCTCGCAGAGCCAAGCTTCGATTTGGCTTTTTTGATTTTGGCGTTGAAGATAGCGCGGTGTTGGGTTAGGAGGCTGCTTCGCTTCGCTCGCAGACCCATGCTACGATTGGGCTTTATTGATTGATGCATTAAAGAGACTGTAATGGGCGACGAGTTGTGTGTGATAAAGGTTAACCGGAGAGAGCATAATATAGATATTTCGGAGCAAGAGTTTGCGAGGTACGAAGCGCTATAAGTATGCTTCCGGTTATCCGGATAGATTGCCGGCGCGAAGTGCCGACGCAACCTCATGCGCCGCAAATGTACTTCCTCCCGAAGATTAATCAGGGTGTTGTTCCGTAGCAGCGGCCTATTCTTCCAGATCATCATACAAGTCGCGCCAGGCGGGGTTCAGGGCGTTGATGGGGTTCATTTTTTTTGCTCTTTTCCAAAATAAACAGGTACATCATTTAAACCTTCATTCGATATATGCTTATGGAATAGCGCGTAAAACCCCTTGTGCATGACTTTTTTTTGAAGTGAGGAAAACAAATGTAAACGCTAATTTGGGATCGAAAATTAGAAAAAACGTTAGCTTGATTCAATTTCAATTATCTTTTCAATATGAATTTTTAATACTGAAATTTCATTCGTAATTACATCCCAAACCAATTCATAATCAACGCCAAAATAATCATGTATCAATACATCACGCATACCGGCAATATCTTTCCAGTCGACAAGGGGATACTTCAACCTCAAATCATCCGGCAATTTCTTTACTGCTTCGCCGATGATCTCAAGGCTTCTTGAAAAAGCCCGGGTGAGCACATCATCATTAATAAATTCGTCAAAACCAATATTAGCGGATTCAGCCATAAGAAAGTTCACCTCATCCAGAATGTGCTTCAGGAATTCAATCGTTGAATGTAACATACTCAACTTCTTTTAAAATATGTGGCCCAATATGAGGGCTGAGAGATTTTTCAGTTAAAAGGTCTATTTCTAACTTAAATAATTCTTTAAGATAATGAGATAAATGCATGAAATTCTTGAAATTCTTTCTTTCCGGCTCGAACTCAACCAGAAAATCGATATCACTTTCAGTATTAGATTGATTTCTGACATAAGAACCAAACAGGCCAATTCTTTTCACGCCAAAATCCCTTATCTGATTTGAATTAATTAACAAACGGTTAAAAATCCCTTCTTTATTTAAAGCCTCTGTACGCATAATCTTACAAAATTAGAATAATACCTCAATAAATTAATATGTTTATTATCTGATTTTTACGATACTGAAAGATAAGTGGAAACTTTTACTTACGAATTAGCTTCCGTAACAGTAAATAATTTGCGGTAATAGCGAAACCGTGGTTTGTAATCATCCGGTTGAGTTCTGCAATATTGAAGCCGGTGGAAATGGTATGGATGAGTTTGATGTCTTTTTGTTTCAG
>CAYNDN010000119.1:0-8014 GCA_964395075.1 uncultured Lentimicrobiaceae bacterium
TGCGCTTCAATTACTGAGAAACCAGGTTGGGAAACATGTTTACCCTGCCCACCGTTTGGACAGAAAAACTTCCGGGGTGTTGCTGTTCTCGTTGGACAAAACCACAGATTCCCTTATTCAGCATAAGTTTGCCCGTGGTGAAATCAACAAAACCTACCTGGCCATTGTCCGTGGATTTACCGATGATTCAGGTTTAATCGATTATCCCTTAAAGCGGGAATGCGGAAATTTGCAGGATGCAGTTACCCACTACAAAACATTGGCTCACGGAGAGCTTGATTTTCCTTCCCACCCCCACCCTACTTCACGATATTCGCTGGTGGAGGTAAAGCCGGAGACCGGAAGGATGCACCAGATCAGGCGGCATTTTGCACATATTTTTCACCCGATTATTGGCGACAGGCCCCACGGCTGTAACAAGCAAAACCGCTTTTTCAAAAATCATTTTCAAATGGACAAAATGCTGCTGCATGCTTCAATGATGGAATTTGATCATCCGGTTACCGGAGCAAAGGTTCAAATTAACGCCCCTATCGGAGAAGAATTTAAAAGGATGCGGGATGTTATTTTTAATGGAACTATTGCAAATGTTGTGGAAGATCATACAGAAAAACACACATAAAACCGGCAGTCCGCAGTGGGTATGCCTTATTGAAGACCTTTATAATAAAGACTCCGCAGATTTCTTTAGCTACCCACTTTGCCACTATCACTGCCTACTGGGTACTGCTGACTGCCAATTTTTTGAAAACATCCACTTATCAGCATATAAAATTTACCCAAAAAAATTGTAGTAGAACCTAAATTTTTAAAGTAATTTTAACCTGTTCAATTCTCAACCTGGACAAGCCAAAACCAATAAAAGAGAAACATGTAAAGACATGAGATTGAAAAATTACGGAACATTTCTAATTGGTTTATTTTTTTACCTGCCTATGTTTGCACAACACGAAGCAGATAACTGGCGGTTTAACCGGTTTGGACTGAAATTTACCTCTGATACTGTTCACATTTTAACTGAGGTGCCAGTGGTTACCCCGAAAGGAATGGGAATTATATCGGATTCTACAGGGCAATTGCTGTTTTATTCGGATGGGATAACGGTGTGGAATAAAAATCATGTTCAAATGCCCAATGGAAACAACATTTGCTACCATTCATCACGCTGCCTTATTATTCCAAAACCTGATTCAGATAATCTTTTTTATATCTTTTCTGTTCTCCCCTACAGTCCTGTTTACACATCTGGATTTTTCTATTCTGTTGTTGATATGACATTAGACAACGGATTGGGTGATGTAACAGAAAAAGAGAATTTCATTTTCGACACCATATCGAATAAAATTACTGCAGTTTATCATGAGAATTTATCTGATATATGGGTCATCACTCACAGGCATAATTCAAATACGTATTACGCATTTCTGATATCAAATGATGGAGTATCCCTTAATCCCGTAATCAGTACAGGTGGTAACAACACAAGTTCCTCATACGATGCGCAAATTAAAGCTTCACCTGACGGCAGAATTATTGTTTCAGGATACAATAACTGGACTTCCGGCGAAGGTTTTGATCTTTTCGAGTTTAATAAATCAACCGGGGAGTTATACAACCCAATGGTCTTTGCAACCCCTTCGCGAGGGATCACTGGCGTTGATTTTTCTTCTGATGCAACTAACCTTTACGTGTTCCAGTCAGGTAGTGAGGGAGAGAGTACACTTTTTCAGTATGATGTATCAGTTTATGATTATGATCAGGTGAATGATTCAAGGGTTACACTATTGCATCCCAATGATAATGGATTCCGGGATTTACAATTGGCTCCCAACGGAAAAATATACATCACCAAAGGTGGAGGCCAGTTTTCAGGAACGAAATACCTGGGAGTAATAAATTCACCAAATGTTTCAGGATTAGCGTGTAATGTAGAAGAACTGGGATTGTACCTCGAGGGTGAAACATGTCAATCAATGGCGCCGGTATTTATCCAGGATTATTTTTACAGAACTGATTTTGAGGTGGTCAATACCTGTTACCAGGACTCAACTTTTTTTTATGTAACCAATTTGTATCGCCTCGATTCAGTTTTGTGGGATTTTGGCGACGGCCAATATAGCCGGTTTTTAAACCCTGTTCATTCATATTCCTCACCCCAGGATTACCATGTGAATTTGCTTTGTTACTATCCTGAAAAAGTAGATACGATTTCGAAGGTGGTTAAAATCCATGAATTACCGGTATTTGATCTGGGTAATGACACAACCGTTTGTTCGGGCTATGTTATTGATCTGGCTGATTATGATTTTCTTTTTACCTGGCCCGACGGCACCACTAACAATTTTTATATCCCCGACACAAGTGGCCGGTACTGGGCCATGGCACAAAATGAACACGGTTGCATTTTTTTTGATACGATCCATTTGGTGGTAAATCCAATACCTTATTTTAGTTTAGGTAATGATACTGCAATTTGCAGCAACACGGGTTATTTGCTGGGCCCGGACACCATAAATCCAGATTGTAGTTACCTTTGGAACACAGGCAGTACAGATGCATTTATATCTATTGATTCAACGGGTAATTACTCCTTAAAAGTAACAAGTTCGCAGGCCTGTACTTTTGTTGATAGCATTTTTATTGAGACTTTGGAACCCCCAATTGTAAACCTCGGTAATGATACCACCATCGATAAAAACTCATTTTTGCAATTAGATGCCGGATATTTTGGATATCAAACAAATTACTTATGGGACAATTACCAAATGGGACAATATCGTTTTATTTATGGCAATGTGATGGATACCGGCATGCATATCTTCTATGTAAGGGTAACCACTCAAAATGGCTGTAGTGGTTCAGATACAATAAGGGTAAATATAAAAGGCTCAAGTTCAATAGCCGAACATCAGGAAAACTCTTTTTACTCCCTGATTCCCAATCCTTGTAACGATCATTTTACCGTTATTAACAGGAAGCCCGGTTTTACTAAAAACAGGTCCATAGAGGTATTTAACAGCTTGGGGCAACTTATGTTATCGAAGGCAATTATTGGAAGAAAAAACAAGTTTGATGCCTCAACTTTTGAAAGTGGCATTTATTGGCTAATAGTTTTCGAAAACAGCAAGGCAACCGATTGCCTTAAACTAATTGTTAAGTAACAAGATTTCACCCGTAATTTTGTTGCTTAAACTGACCTAAACTATACTTATCATGAAAGAAGAAGACAGCAAGCTTGTAAACCGACTTATGACGTTAGTTGTTAACCTGGTTAATTCAGCTTAATAAGAATCCAAAACAAAATATTTAAATTGTAATTCCTTTGAAATGAAACATCAGAAAAAACAATGGTACGAAAAGTTGTTTGAGAATTATGCCGAACATTATGACAATGAAACCTTTACTCAGGGAACAATTGGAGAATGCGATTTTCTGGAAACGGAACTCAACCACAACAAGAAACTGAAAATCCTGGATGTGGGCTGTGGAACAGGCAGACATAGCATTGAAATGACCAAACGCGGATACCAGGTTACCGGAATAGACCTTTCGGAAAATCAACTGGAAAGGGCCAGGCAAAAAGCAGGTGCTGAAAACCTTACCATTGACTTCATCCGGGCGGATGCCCGCAACCTGCCTTTCCATGCTGAATTTGATGTGGCCATCATGCTTTGTGAGGGAGGCTTCCCCCTGATGGAAACCGATGAGATGAATTATGAAATTCTTAAAAGCGTTACCAAGTCACTGAAACCGAAATGCAAATTCATTTTCACAACCCTCAATGGACTTTTCCCAATCCATAATTCTGTTGAAGATTTCACCAATACCGGCAATGCGGAGGGCAATGCAAGTTACCATGAAAACAAATTCGATTTGATGACTTTTCGCGACCACAACATCACTGAAATTGAAGATGATGAGGGAAACAAGATCAGGCTTGAAAGCAACGAACGCTACTATGTGCCCAGCGAGATAACCTGGCTCTTGAAAACATTGGAGTTTAAGACCATTGAGATTTTTGGCGCAACCCTGGGTGCTTTTTCAAGAGATGACAAACTAACCACCGCAGATTTTGAGATGCTTGTGATTGCAGAAAAGTAGGGTCACCTGCAAATCAGATAATCTTTAGGCAATTTATACGATGTCGCAAATTTCCAATTTTAAGGATTGTCAGTCAGATACTTTTGCAGCGATAATTGATTTATTAACCAAATCAAAAAATAATGAAAAAATTAATCGCCTGGGTTGAAATCCCGGCAATAAATTTCGAAAGAGCAGTTGAGTTTTACACTAAGGCGCTAGAAGTAGAGCTAAATGTTTTGGACTTTGGGAAGGAAAAGATGGCTTGTTTCCCAAATGATGAGGGCGCCATTTCGTTATCACCGGGTTTTAAACCTTCAGTAGATGGGGTTCTGGTAAGCTTTAATGTCGAAAACGACCTGGATGTTACTATCAACAGGATAACGCAAAACAATGGATCGATTGAAAAACCCAAAACCAAAATTGATGCGGAAGGACGTGGATACTTTGCTTTGTTCATCGACAGTGAGGGAAACAAAATTGGCCTTTACGGAAATTAAAAGCCGTTTAGCTACAAGAGATTGAGTGAATTGTTCACTCAATCTCCTGTTTAAAAATAATTCAGATTTTTGCATCGGAATTCCAGGAAAGATGAAAATCGAAATCTCCAAACCATCACTGAAATTATCAGGGTTTATTAAACAATTCTGGGCAATCGACAGTTGTGTTGCAAATGGATTTGAACACACGCAACGTATTGTTCCTCATGGTTTGCCTGAGTTAACTTTCTACCTTGAAAACAAACCCAAAAACTTTCAGTTTTCTGGATCATCACATAACTCTGCATTTGTGTCAGGGCAAATGAATAAATATTTCGACCTGAGGCTATCAGGAATAATCTCCATTTTTTCCATACAATTTTCACCCTTCGGATTATCAGCAATTTTTAATTTACCAGCATCCGAATTAAAGAACCTTCAATTACCGTTGAATGATTTAATTGGAAATGTAGCCGACACATTGACATCGAAACTACAGGAGTTCGGGTGCTTTTTTGAAAGGGTAAAAATCACTGAAGACTTTATACTGCACCGTTTAGCTAAATGTTATGATCAGCATGCGATCACACGGATCTCTTATGCGTTAAATCTCATCAATAAAACAAAAGGCAATATTTCTATCGATAAACTGGCTTCGAATGTATGCATAAGTAGAAAGCAGTTTGAGCGCTTGTTTTTAAAAATCGTTGGTGCCACACCAAAACAATTCCTCAAAGTTATAAGGTTTCAGGGAGCCATTTTGAACAAATCACAAAGTAAAAACCTCAATCTAACCGAGCTTACTTACCTTTCCGGATACTTTGATCAATCACACATGATTAATGATTTCAAACAATTGACAGGATATTCACCAAAAAGATTCTTTTCGAATGGTGAAGCTATTTCAGATTATTTTACATAAGAACAGTTGTAAGATATGAAAAAAGGCCTTGCGTAATTAACACAAGGCCTTAAATTTTATCATGTTAGTTAGTTATTTTATTCTTTTATAATTCTGCGAACATCTTTTGATAATCCATTTTCGATGTAAAGCAAATAAACACCTGCCTTGTAATCATCACCAAAACTTACACTACCGGAAAAATTGTTCAGAACGAACTCATCGATCTTATTCCCAATCACGCTGTAAACAGAAACATTTACATTTCCGTTTGCCGATGGAATATCATTGTAGTTCAGATTAAAAACCGCTTTTGAAGGATTTGGAAATACAGTTATGTTATTTTTTAACGCCTGCTCATCAATGGAAACCGAAAGGGTGTTTACGAGTTCAACCTCCAGATACTGCACTTCACCCTGCACAAATTCCACACCTTCAAGAATTTTGGTTTCATAAAAGGTCTTTGAAAACTGAAGATCATAAGTTCCGCTTATGGTGGCAGCGAATTCAAAACTACCATCAAATAAAGTTTGCGTTGACAATTCTGTTCCCATCACTTCCACAGTTACGTTAAATAAGGGATCACCCGAAACACTATCCTGTACTGTTCCCTGGACGAAAGCAGCGCGTTCGAAATTGAAACTGAGAATATGAAGGCCTTCTTCAATATCGGAAATGAGGATATTACCGCTTGGCAGGAAAGGATATGCTCCCCATGCTCCGCTGAAACCGCTTCCCGAAAAATTTGGTGAGGTATCGTAACTTCCCACTTCTATCAGGTTTTCCGGGTTGATGGCATCATGGATCACAAGACCATCAGTGTAGTAGGAGGTGATGAGAAAATCGTTTCGAACATGAACATTGTGCGGAATAACATTTTCGCCCGGGCTGGACTGAATCCTGTCAGTTTCGAACATGTTTCCCAAATCCTCAACATTGTAAGCGCCAATGTATCCGTCACTAATTTCATCTGTGGTAAAAACATGCGTGCCATCATCAGAAACCCAGGCATTATGGGCAAATTGCCCGGGCGTACTCACTGTTCCCATAATCGTTGGGTTGGCCGGATTCGACACATCAATTGCTGCCAAAAGTCCGGCATAAATCCCTGCACCCCAAAGTGTATCGCCACGTGCCATTCCATCATGGAGGTAAAAATTATCAAACCGTCCCAGTTCCTGAGGATTCATAGGTGACTCCGAAACATCACAAATAATCGCTCCACCCGAACCATTGTCAGCACCAAAAATGTACAGCTTTCCAAACTCGTCTATGAAAAGATTGTGTGCCCTCTCAAAATTGTAAATATTTCCATTGTAATTTGTTGATGTTGTGATGGGGCCATCCGGCAACGGACTAAGATCGACAATTAAAACACCGCCAAATGATTCGTTGGATATATATGCATAATCACCCCAGGTTTTAATGTCGCGCCAAATGGATTGAGGGCCTGATTCAAAATAAATTTCCTCAGGATTTGCCGGATCAGTAACATTAACCACAGAAAAACCATTGTAAACCCCAACCAGGGCGTATTCGTTTCCTTCTTCATCAACATAACCCCAAATATCACTGAGTTCCTGGCTGTATGATAGTTGTCCGAGTAGCTCAACCTCGTTTTGTGCATGTGCAAAAATCAATGTGAGAGCAAGAGAAAATAGTAGTGCAATCCGCTTCATAACTAATTATTATAATTGTTTAACAGTTAATAAATTATCTCTGTTTGACAGAACTTATTTTTAACGATTCTAAACAACTCATTGGTTGCATTGTTCAAGCGGGAATTAACAGTTATTTGGCTTTTGATGCTCGAAAGCATTCGGTTGGGATCACATAAAATTCAAGTCCTGATTATCCAATGCAAGGATTTGTCAAAGATGATTTTAAAAATTATCCAGTGCATCAGTGTTTATGGCTCTGATTGAATTTTTAATTTTGCCGGAGTGTTTATTTACTTTTGAACCCAATTAAACTAAAACACGCATATTAAAACCATTTTAATAATCTTAATTCTTTTTATTTTCTCCGTTTCCGGTTTTGCCCAGGAAGCCAAAATCCTTATTGGTGTGGATGTAAAAGAAAACCTGGGCCTCACCAAAACAATCGGAGATTCTAAAACCAATTCGTTAGGATTGCCTCTCGGTATCAAATACGCGGTAAACCAGTAAAATATATGAAGCGAAGAAAATTTTTAGAACAAAGTGCGCTAACCCTTGGCGGCATGGCGATGATTCCAAATTTATCGGCAAATATCCTGTTTTCACCTGCCGACGATTTTGTAAGCAATCGTCCGGCAAAAAGTCAAAGAACTTTCACAAGCAAAAGTGTTGAAGATATCATCGGCAAAACCAGGGCACTGATAAACGATAAAGAACTGGCCTGGATGTTCGAAAACTGCTATCCCAACACCCTCGACACCACCGTGGACTATGAAATGATTGATGGAAAACCGGATACTTTTATCATTACCGGGGATATTGATGCCATGTGGCTGCGCGACTCCACAGCACAAGTATGGCCATATATGCCACTGATCAATCAGGATGAGGATTTA
>CAYNDN010000119.1:8024-10407 GCA_964395075.1 uncultured Lentimicrobiaceae bacterium
GTAAACCGGCAGGTAAAATGCGTTTTGAAAGACCCTTATGCAAATGCATTTTATAAAGACCTCAACAAAAAATCGCACTGGCAAAGCGATGAGCCCACCCCAATTCCCGGAGTTCACGAACGCAAATGGGAAATCGATTCATTGTGTTATGTGGTGAGGCTGTCGGATCAATATTACAAATTAACCGGCGATGCTTCCATTTTTGATGATGACTGGGACGCTGCCATGCGATTGATAGTGAAGACGTTTATAACAGAGCAAAGAAAAAACGCGGAATCAACATACTACTTTAAGCGCAAAACAACCAACATGATTGATGCACCGGCTTTTTACGGCACTGGCCGGCCGGTTAAACCTAACGGGATGATTTGTTCCATGTTTCGCCCTTCAGATGATGCAACGCTTTACCCATATCTGATCCCATCGAACATATTTGCTGTTTTTTCGCTGAGGCAACTTGCCGAAATTTATGCGGCGAATCTCAACAATACAGAATTTTCAGGATTATGCACAGCCCTGGCCAACGAAGTGGAGTTTGCGGTACAAAAATTTGGGATTGCCGAGCATCCCGCTTACGGAAAAATATATGCCTACGAAACGGATGGCTTTGGCAACCATTTATTTATGGATGATGCCAATGTGCCTTCATTAATGTCGCTGGCATACCTGGGGGCCAACCATCCGGATGATGAATTATACATGGCAACGCGCAGGTTTTTGCTTAGTGATTCAAATCCATATTTCCTTACGGGGAAAGCAGCTTCAGGACAAGGCAGTCCGCACACCGGTAAGGAAAGTATCTGGCCCATGGGGATTATCCTGAGAGCAATGACCAGTGAAGACCCACAAGAGATTTCAGATTGCCTGGCCATGCTTAAAAGCACCCATGCGGGCACCGGCTTTATGCACGAGAGTTTCCACAAGGATGATGCATCAGAATTTACCAGAAGCTGGTTTGCCTGGGCAAATACTTTGTTTGGCGAGTTGATCATCAAAGTACTGAACGAACACCCGAATTTACTGACCTGAAAAAAATAAACCCCGGAAACTTTCGTAACCGGGGTTTTATATTTTCTTTTCTAATAATTCTATCTGTTTACCAAAATCTTTCCTGAAGATCCGGCCTTGCCATCAATCAATAGCTGGAAATAATACATGCCATTTCCAACAACGTGGCCTGAGGCATCCCTCAAATCCCAAACAATGCTTTGATCTCCGGCATTCAGGTTATTCCGTTCGATAACCTTAACACTTCTGCCCAACTCATCATAAATGATCAAATCAACATCAACACTTTCAGTGAGATTGAAATGAACAGTTGTTTGTGAAACGGCAGGGTTAGGATAAACTGACGCAAGAGGATCGGTGGTATTTCCAAAGACTTCTTTAATATCAGTAACTGTAGTAATACCCAGGAAGTAGTCAACCATTTCAGCAAGCAGGTAAGGCTTCATGCTCAGGCTGTCGCCATCACGCAAAGCGCCAAAAGTCATTGTGGAAGCGATCACCTTAAAGGATTCACCCGGATCGTGAACGAACATCCTTCCATAACCATCGTCAGAACGGTAAAGCTCCTCACTGTCGGTGGCTGCAAGGCGGTCAACACTAAATCGTGGAGAATCACCGCCGGCATATTCAATGTTCACTTGTTCCAACAGCGTATCGTTAACACCGGATACGAAATAAAATTCATCCTCAACACCATCATCCAGGAATTTCACGCCAAAGCTTTCCAGCATATCGGTTCCATGGTGGTCAATCCCCAGATTCACACTTTCTATATAAAGATTACCATTCATGTTTAAGAGATAATCCAGAATTTTTGCCTGGTCTGTTTCAGATACAGTACCGGGCGGGGTCTGGCCTCAGCTCAAACAGTAATTCCCCATCGTGGTCATCACGATGTGGTATTCCTCCAGGTTATCGGGTAGTGAACTTACAAAATCGATACTGATGCCGGCCACCTGAAATGCCTTTTGCAATCCCTGGTGTGGCTCCTGCATCATGCCTGTTTCGGGGTTCACCACCGAAGCAATTCCGTTGTCGTTGTCCCAAAACAAAATATTGTATTCCATGTCGGGCTCAACACGCAGGAATCTTCCTGATGAACTGTTATTGTTTTCGAACTGATCAGTTGCAGATTCCACCTTTGCGTACAAAACAGTGTTGTGTGCTTCTTCAGCAAACCACTCAACTTCAATCATCCCAACTTCACCCGGAGCAAGGTCACCTTCATAAATTCCGGAAGCCAGGATTTCATCTTTTTTATGGCTGTAAAGATTAACTACAAAATCACTCTCTGAGTTCAGGCCCTGATTTCTTACATCAATTTCCCAAGTGCCAGATTCACCAACATCCAGGTTTGAAGGGCCAAAGATTTCCA